>CAZQJQ010000020.1:0-24249 GCA_964593045.1 uncultured Clostridiaceae bacterium | reverse complement strand
AAATAGTTCTTAGTTTTTCTGCACTTACACTATCATCCCCTATTTTTACCGTTTTCACCCTTCCACTTGTTGTATAGCTTTCTATACTTATTATATCTTCACTACTTCTATTTTCTATACTATATATACTATTTATATTCTCTGTAACTTTTTTTTCAAACTCATCATATGTAAGTTCTACTTTACTGGTATTCCATGTATAGTTTTCATCTTCTATGCTTTCTACACTAACAAGATAAGGTAAATTTTCACCTCCCCATATTTGATCTACATTTTCTGTCTTTTCAGGACTACTTGCATGAAAAAATGCTTTTATATATTCTCCATTGTATGTTATAACCATATTAGATGTTGACATTACGGCTTCTGTTACTCTATTCCAATAATCATTTATTGTATTTTCATCATATCCTTTATTTTGCCATATTGAAAATAGCTTCTCTTTAGTATAGAATGCTTGATCAATTTGATAACTATCTGTTATATCATACTCTGAATTTTTAGGCATTGCATCTATCTTTTTATATGTATATGTTCTTGCAACGACAGCTTGAGCTTTTAATGCTTCCATGTTATATGATGGTGGCATTTCGGCAGGTACTACACCTCTTAAATAGTCATTCATATCCATAGCTATTATTTCATTTGTATTAGTCATTTTTACCCTTATAGTTGTCCCAGCTTTTAACTCAATTTCTTTTTCTTCAGTTATATTTGAACTATTTTCTCCTGCTTTACTTTTATTTACCATATTTGTAATTTTCGTTGAGAATACAATTAATATAACAGAAAGAAGTGAGAATATAACTATTAAAGTGCGTAAAAAAGCAAGCCATTTTTTCAATATATATCACCTTAAGTAATATATATTCATTGACTCGCTTTTTTATTCATGTTTTTATATATATTTTATATTTTTAGTATAATTTCATTCTAATTTTACTTTTACATTTGTATAAATCCACCCATGTATACATCTATAAGTGGTACCATTACAACAATCATAAATACAATCATTATAACACCAACAATAGCATATGTTATATCTGGAAGTTCTTTTACAAATTTAGATATGGATTCATCTATTTCCATATTTATATAATCATTTACTTTTTCCATCATCTCTGTAAGGCTTGTTTTCATACCTACACTTAACATCTGAGTTACCATTGGTTTAAATAGCTTTTTCTCTTCAAATGGTTCTATCCATGAACCACCAGCCAAACTATTTGCTTTACCAACTTCAAGTATTGATAAGAAATAGTAATTATTTGAAATGTTTTTAGATACTTCTAAGCTTTCTTGTATCCTCATACCATTTTTTAAATTAAGTAACATTGCTTGGAAAAACTTACTCATAAGTATGTTTTTATTTAATGTCCCTATGACGGGAGCATTTAATATAAATTTATGCCAGTTATATCTTCCTTTTGGCGTATTGATGTAGAATACAAATGAAAAAATTAATATTGCCAAGATACTAATAACTATATACCATTTATCTATAATCCAATTAACGACATTTACCGCAAACTGAGTAGCAGCTGGTATTTGTTTAGTAGAACCAAACATATCATAAACATCTTGTATCATAGGAACACCTATTAGAAGAGCAACTACTAACATCGACATAATTGCAACAAATTGAACAACTTTTGGAATCAATACTGCTCGTATCTGGTGTTTTAATCTATCTGAATCTTCAATAAATTTTCTTGCATGCATAAGAGATTCATCAAGCGAACCTGATTCTTCTCCAACTCTTACAAAGTTTACAAACATAGGTGGAAATACTTTAGGATAGTTTGCCATAACTGTATTTAATCTTTCACCTGCCTCAACTCCTATAAGTAAATCTTCGACTATATCTTTAAATGCAGGGTTTTCTGTTCCATCATACAAAGTCTTTAAAGCTTGTATATTATTAAATTTTGCCTTTTTTAATATATATAAGTTATTAACAAAAATTATAATATCTTTTGAAGTAACTCTTTTAAATGGGTGAAAATCCATATTTCTTATATCTTCTAAAGTTAACTTAGTTATATCAATTCTTTGTCTTCTGTTAAGGTCCTCAATAATACTACCAGTCTGTCCAGAAACATCAATATTTCTATTTCTTATTTTAGATTCGTTCATCCTTTTTACAGATATTGGTTGTATCTTTGATAACTTTAATTTATTGATTACTTGTGTTTTATTCTGAGCAATCATCTTCCCTCTTATGATCTTTCCATCTCTTAATGCTGCTCTGTATTTATAATCTGGCAATAACTACACCTCCCACTTACTATTATCTGCTATTATTTACTATTATATTTTTAATTGTATCTATTCTATCATGGTCTATGTTATTTTTTATTGTTTGCATATCAATTACATCATTTAAAAATAGCTGTGCAAATGACTGTTCATAACTTATACATCCATATTCTCTTTGTGCATGTATTGTATCTTCAATTTCTGATATACTAAATCTCTCTTGTCTTATTAGAGCTGCAATAGTTTGATTTACATACATTACTTCTGGTACTAATACAAGTTCATCCTCTTTACTTGTCACAAGTTTTTGAGATACTGCAAGCTTTACTATAGAAGATAATGAAGATTTAACCATTTGTTGATCGGCTGGATCATACATATTTACTATTCTATCTATTGTCTCACCACATGATCTTGTATGTAAAGTTCCAATAACAAGTCCACCTGATTCTGCTAAATCTATTGCAACATCCATTGTTTTTTTGTCTCTTATTTCTCCTACTACAGCTATATCAAAATCTTCACGTAGTAAGTTTATAAGACCATCATAATATGTGTTAACATCTGAATTTTTTCCAATTTCTTTTTGTATTATCATTGATTTATTAGATTTATGAACATATTCTATAGGATCTTCTAATGTTACTATTTTTTTTAGTTCTCTATTATTTATTTCTTGAATATATGCATTCATTGTAGTAGTTTTTCCTGAGTTGACTTTTCCTGTAATAAGTATAAGACCTGAATTAATTGTTAACATTCTTTCAAGTATTGGCGTTATACCTAATTCATCTGGATTTATTGTATTGTTTGGTATTACCCTAAAAGCAAATATTGGAACTGAATTTGTAAATGATACATTTATTCTTAACCTATAATTTTTATAATTATATGGAAAGTCTGCTTGTTTATTACTTTTTACTTCCATCTCCAAATTATCATCTTGTTTTACAAAAAACTCTAATATTTCATTTAAAACTTCTGGTGTCATTGTTGTCATTTGATACTCAAAGTTTAATTTCCTATTTATTCTATATACAGGTACTACATCTTTAGAAAGATGTATATCTGTCGCTTTTAACTCTATTGCTCTATCTAAAATTTTAAATAAAATGTCCATAAAATACTCCTATACTATTATTTTTCTCTTTAGTTCATCTATTGTTGTTATGCCTAATAAGACTTTTCTTACCCCATCAACTATTAATGGCTCATATCCACAGTTTTGCTCTGCATATTCTCTAATTTCAATTGTAGATGCTGATTCTGATATCATATCTTTTAGATTTTCATCTATACATAATATTTCAAAAACAGCTATTCTCTCGTAATATCCAGTATGATTACAATGCTCGCATCCTACTGGTTCATAAGTTGTAACATTTTCTAAGTCAAACTTTTTACCAGTTTGTTTTTCAACTCTTTGAATATATTTTATTTCATCTTCTGTCAAATTATGTGGCTTTTTACACTTATCACATAATCTTCTTACAAGTCTTTGTGATATTGATGTTACAAATGTAGATGCAACATCATAATCAGATATACCCATTTTTCTAACCCTTGTTATTGCCTCTACCGCATCAATTGTATGTATTGTACTTAAAACTAAATGTCCTGTCTGACCTGCTTCTATTGCTATTTCAGCAGTTTCCTGATCTCTTATTTCTCCTACTAGAACTATATCTGGATCTTGTCTTAAAACAGTTCTAAGTGCTGATGCAAATGTTATATTAGTTCCAATCTCGACTTGATTTATTCCTGGTATTCTCATTTCAACCGGATTCTCAATTGATATTATATTTATAGTCGGTTTATTTAAATATGATATAACACTATATAACGTTGTAGTTTTACCTTCACCTGTAGGTGCACAAACTATTATTATACTATTTCTTTTATCAAATGATTTAGAAACAAGCTCACTATCTCTTGGAAATCCTAAATCAAATAAATCTCTTACATTAGAATTTTTTTTCAAAAGTCTAAGAACAAATTTTTCACCATTTACATTTTTCTGCGAAGATACACGAATACTATAATTTTCATAAGTATTTATACTACCATCTTGGTCGTATGTTATCTCTTGATGCATATTTGATATAGATTTAATTCTACCAATAATTAATTGTTGTCTTGCTTTTGGTAATTCTGTAACTTCTATAAGCTCACCATCTATTCTATATCTTACCCTAATTTTATCTTCCATCGGTTCAATATGAATATCACTTGCTCTTTTTTTAATACCTGTAAGTATTATATTATCAATTAAAACAGTTGTATCTTTTTCATCTTTATCAACATATGAATTCTGAACTGATTTTACTGTATCTATTTGGTTCATTATGCTCGTATATAATGTTATAAATATATCCATTTCATATCCTGCATTCATAAGATAAAGTTCTACTTCTTTTACTCTTTCAGAATTAAGTGGATCTGCAAAAGCAACACTTAGCTTTTTATTTTCAAGTTTAAATGGTATCGCCTTATATGAGACAATCATATCCCTTGGCATATATTCCACTGGATTTATATCTAATTTTGTATCAAGCATTACAGAATTTAACTGTAATTTATATGCAAGTACATCTAACAATTTTTTCTTATCACACATTTCTAAAACATCAACAATTTCACCAAATTTTAACTCTTTGTGATCTTTTTGATATTGTAAAACTCTCTCCACCTGTGATTCTGTTAGTAATCCTCTTTTTATAAACTCAATACCTATTGGGTTTTTCTTTGACTTGACACTTTCAAACATATCATATCCTCCTACAATAAATCTACTGTTTACTTATACTATTAGCATTTGTTATGACCAAATTATCATATATATTATCTATGTCATCAACATTTTTTTCATACATGCTAATTATATCACTTTCATATTTTTTTTGCAATATAGAAAAATGCTCTTTATATGAAAAATTGGCATTTGCATATATTGTAAATACTACTGCTGATAAAACAACAACTAATATACCCGAACCTTTTAATTTTCTATTCATATTATCATTCTCCTACTACAACAAAAATACTATCTTCTAAGGTTTCTCCATATTTTAAGAAACTTACACTATAACAAATATATTTTGAAGAATCTACCAGTGTATTATCAGTTATACTAGTAGGATCAATTTTTTCAAATTTTTCCACACTATCCACTAATATTCCTCCGTTTTTGTATATAGCTTTTTTATCTGAATCATAATAATATTCATCGTTATTTGAAAAAACAATTTTAGATGAAATATTATCTATATACTTACTATTTTTTGCACTAGTATATAAATTATATACTAGTTTAGAGTAATTTTCATTAATGTATATATTTCCTTTTTCTTCTAGCATTTTGTAGTTTAAGTTGTTACTTATAGCAACTGCAAAAGTAGTTAGTGCAAAAAAGATAACAACATATATAACTATAGTAACTACTGTAATTCCTTTTTTGTTATTCATCTAACTCTCCCTTTCTTTTAGACTAGTAACACTAAAACTTTGTTCTTCACCGCTTACTATATAATTAACAGTTACTTCTATTTTTTTAACAACATCTTCTTTACCAATATTTTCATCACTGTATTTTATAACATCAACAGTAGTATCATATGATATATCATTAAATGTTTGTGTATTACTAAAACTATCTAAATTATCATATTTTGTTGCAAGAGCTATTTCCATATTTTTAGTAGCTATATTAACAGCTGCACTTTTTGCTACTGTATCAAGTGAAGATTTAGTATAATTTTTCATAGTAACAATAGCAGATACCGTAAACACTGCAAATAATATCATTGCGATTATAAGCTCAGAAATAAATACCCCTTTTTTATTATTTAATTTTTCTTTGCCTTTGCTATTTACTTCTAATAATTCCTGTTCTGTCATCTTAGACCTCATAACATTTGTTCCAATAATTAAAAACATAGTTATATATATTATTAGTACAATTAATGTTTTTAATGTAAATCCAAATAATAAAAATACAAATGTAAAAATTAATGCATTTGAAAGTTCTAAAATCAAGTATCTTTTACTTATTTTCTCTTTACAATATTTACATTTTCCACCATGAAATATATAGCTAAGTATAGGTATTAAATCAAAAAAAGCTAAATTGTGTTTGCAAGTTGGACAATATGATCTAGTACACACAATATCTTGTTTCCTTGGTAACCTATACGTTGCAAGTGAAAAGAAGCTACCAAATAACGCTCCAATTATAAAAAAGTTTATAGCTAAATAAATTTGCAAAAATTCCATAATGCCTGTCCTCCTATATATAATATATATTTTACAATCTATAATATACAAACTCTAAAATATATATTATTAGTATTAAGGACATATACACTTCTAGCATATATGTCCTATCTACCTCTATCGTATTAGATTTTTTAAATTTTAAATTTAAGTTGCACTACTAATTGTAAGCCAAGGATAAGATGTACTATCAGCTGTTGTTACATATGTAATTGTAGAAGGTAATGTGACTTTTACATCTCCATCTACTACAGTCCATGTACTACCTGTATATTTGCTTTCCATTTTTGTTAAATACTCTTTAACGGATTGCATATAATCATTAGCACCTGCTGTAATAGTAGTTGAAGAAGTTACATCAAAATCTGAAATCGAATATGCACCTGTTGTTGCTGCAAACTGTGCTGCAACCGCAGAAGATACTTCAGCTTGAATATTTGCCCTATCTGACAACAATGTAGCTTTGTTAGCAGAGTTTATTGGATTATTACCTGATAATGATAATATTACTGCTCCTGCAAGTATTATTATTACTATTATAGTTATAACCAATACAATTAAAGAAATACCATGTTTTGCTTTCATAAAAGCTCCTCCTTATATAAATATATATTTAATTTCTTATCATACGATAAGATTTATATATATTCTGTGCATATTTTAAATTTAAATACACAGTCTATTTATATAATTGGTATTTTTTAATTAACTCATTTAATATATAATCTTATGTTGTTAAAATTATGCTCCAATTGTCAACCAAGAATAAGCTGTTGTATCATCAGTTGTTATGTATGAAGCTGAAGATGGCATTTCAACTTTTACATCTCCATCTACTACAGTCCATGTACTACCTGTATATTTGCTTTCCATTTTTGTTAAATAATCTTTAACAGATTGCATATAAGCGTTATCTGCCGTAATAGTAGTTGAAGAAGTTACATCAAAATTATTTACATCATATACACCAGTAGTAGCTGCAAATTGTGCTGCAACTGCAGATGTTACCTCAGATTGAACGTTAGCTCTGTCTGATAATAATGTTGCTTTGTTAGCAGAATTGATTGGATTGTTTCCTGATAGTGACAATATTACTGCACCAGCAAGAATGATTATAACTATTATAGTTATAACTAATACGATTAAAGAAATACCTTTTTTTGCTTTCATAAAAGCCCCTCCTTATATAAAATATATATTAAAACATTATCTTTTGTATTTTAGATAGATGTTTTAACCTAATTAATTGAATCTACAGTTAGTGTTTCAAGTGTACTGTCCCACCAATCTGGTGTAGATTCTAGTTTTACCTTTATGCTTCCATTATCTTGTATGTAATAATAGACACCAGCATATTCTGGCAAACTAACATCTAAAATTTTCTTTAGATTATCATTTATTACTAAATAATTTTTTGTATCGCCTTTTTGTATTATTTTATCTTTTTCTACATTTACAAGAGGCGTTATTGCTTCATTTGTGTTATCTAATATTTTTGTTTCTTCTGGTTTTTCTATATCCATAACACCTGTAATTATCTGTTCTTTAGTATATAAATCAAATGTATCTGATACAGTTTCACCTAAATAATATGACAATTCTTTTTGAGCTTCAATAATTTGTTTTACAAATTTTGTCCTGTCAGAAGAATATATAGGATTACCTCCTCTAAATATTGTATATAATATTATTAAAATTGTCAATATTATTAATACAGAAATTATTATATATTTTTTTTTATCAGAAACTACTTTTGTGTTTATGTTTTTTTCTTTATTACTATTCCTCAAACCTAATGCCCCCTTTATTTATTCGTTGATTCAGGATTAGCAACTCCTCCATTACTGTTTGTTGTTTCTTCTTGGCTATTATCCTCTTCTATGGCTTGATTCATATCTTCTGTAGGAGTAAATGGATCTGCATTACCAGCTACATATAGATTTTTTGCTTCAAACGTTTTTAAATCTTCTGATGTTATTGTATATACTTGTATTAATGCTTCTTCAGATATATCTTTAGTTTGACTATATGTATAATTTGATTTTGTTACTTTGCTATACTCTTTTACACTTGATTCTAATATAGTTTTTTGTTGTGGTACTAATAACATAAGCATTATAATTGCTATTGTCATTAAAACTATACCTGATATACTAAAAGTCAAAATATATTTTTTATCCATTTTTTCCTCCTATTATTTACTTTGTAACTACTATTTTCTTTATAGAAAATGTAGCTTTTACATTATTATTTCCAACATATTCCATTGAAATATCATCTAATTTAAATCTTAATTCATTATCATTTTCAACTGCATATACAAAATCAGCTATATTTAAATAGTTACCTGTAACTTGAATTTTAAGATTATCACTACTTGATGATGAAGTAGTTGTTGTAGTTGTATCAGTTGTAGTTGTTTGAGTTCCTGTAGTCGCAGTATTACTATCTGTTGATGCTGTATTAGTTCCTGTAGTCGTTGTAGTTGTACCTGTAGATGATGATGTTGAAGTATTAGAACTTGTATTTGCTGATGTACTTGATGAAGTTGTACTTGTTCCTGTTGTGTTGGTATTTGTTGTATCTGTTGTATTTGTTGTATCTGTCGTAGTCTCAGCTAATGAAGTTCCAGGTTCAGCAAGTAGTATAGATAGATTATTTAATTTTGCATAATTTCCAAGAGTTATCCAAATATAATCTATACCATATTTTTCTTCTGTTGTTGCATCTTTTATTATTTGTATTGTTTCATCACTTATTGCATCATATTTTGCTTTTTCTTTTGAGTAGTCTGTCTTTGCACTTTCTACTAAACTTACTGCACTATTATATTTTGTTTGTTGCGATGTATATTCCTCATTTGCCTTTGTAACTTCTGTATAACTTGCCATTAACTTCTTAACTGACAATACTTTAAATATGCCTAAATTTACATCAAATAAACATATAAGTGTAGCAACTCCAATTAGCACTAAAAGTACTACTACAGAAATTACCGTTTTTAATATATCATTTTTACTCACGGTAAATCACCACCTATCTCTACGACTATGGTTGTTCCATTCTGAATGTTATTTATTTCAACATTATTTAATATTGTTTGTTCTCTTAATTGTGCTACAAAATATCCTAAATCTGCATATGAATTTGATTGAGCAACTATCTTAACATTTTTATTATCATCTGAACTAATTGTTTTAAGCTGTATACCTGTTGGTATTATCTTTATTATTTTTTGCATAAATGATGCTACATTATACGTAGTAAATTTTCCTATTTCGTTAGATTCTATTTTCTTTACTGTACTTTCTATTCCATCATTTATTGTCTTATATTTATCTGTATTTGATTTTATATATGTGTAATCGTTATTTACTTCCTGAGTTTTTGCAACTAACGATTGAGTTTCAGTTTCAATATTTTTCTTTATCTTCGTTATTTGTGAATAATATACGTTACCAAATACTAAATACACAATTATAATCATTGCAACAACAATTGATGCTATAACAAAACCTTTTGTTGCTTTTTCAGCTCCAGACAAAACCATTTCTGGTATTTTAATTTTGTTTTGCTTGCCAAAACTTGGAGTAAAACTATCATTTATCATTTCATCAATTTTGTTGTTATTTGAAAACGATGTAAATCCATTCGTTTCTGACACACCAGGTTCAATTCCTACTGAATTTTGGGATTGCTTAGTGCTATATTCTTCACTATTATATTTTTCAAACTTCTTAGCGTTTTGTGACTTTTTAAAATCATCTGCCTTTTTATTAAACCAAGCAATAATACCTTTATCTTGAACTTTGTTAAAATATTCAATTGTTGAATTATTGGTTTTAGGCTCAATATATGCATATGCCATTGCGATAGCAGGTGTAACCTCTAACATTTCAGCTAAATTTCTAACATCAGATATTTGAGTTATACAATTAGGTTTTAATATTTCTGTCTTTATATCAAAATATTCTCTAAATAATATATCAACATTTGTAAATAATGTACCCATTCCTGTTATATATAGTTTTTTAATTTTAGATTTGTGCCTTATAACAACCTCAGATATATTTTTAAGTATTTGTTGCAATATAGGTTCAACAATATCTTCAATTTCTTTTACATTTGTATTTTCACCATCTGTAAATACATTTATTTGTTTACATGCCTCATAAGCTTTCTGATATGAACCAAGATAATTAGAAAGTTTTTCTAAAATTGCATTCATCCCCATATCATCACAAACAATCTCAGCTATTTTATCCTCGATAACTGCTGTTAAAAACAACCTATCTGATAAATCTACAACTAAATAATCTGTTTCTATTCTAGGAACAGCATCACGTATTGTAAAAGGAGCAGGAAATATAGCTCCGACATTTATACTTTTTGTAGTGTTATATAAATCAATTTGTTGCCTTTTTACTATGTTTAATAACCCTACATAATAATCTCCTATAGTTAATTCTGGTAAAAAATATGTATTCAAATACCCATTAGGATCTTGACTTTTTTTTTCACACCAATCATTAAACTCTAATTTTATAACATTATTTCTATCCTGTTTTGCTAGTTGATTGAACATTTGTATTTTTTGATAATTATCATCATATGTACTTAATACGACTGGTAAATCTTCACTTCTTGTTTCAACAACTAAGTTTTTTATAGCATCGAACCTATCTTCTTTTAAAAATTTAGTGCCGTATTGTTCAAGTGACATTACTCTATTATTAGGATTATAATTAATTTTTGCGTATTTGATCATTTGATTTGTGATGTATACACTTAGACAACCTGCCATATTTACTCTCCTTATTTAAAATTTTTCATATTATATATTTTCTGCTTTTTTTGAAAATATATTACTATATTTGTATTTTATTTAAAACAAAAAAATAACCGACGAAAAAACTCATATTTTGCTTATGCAAATAATTTACCATATTTCTATATTTTTTTCAACAAAAAAGCCTTATGTTATCAAAATATATTTTTTTTGTAACATTTATGAAACAAAAAAACAAAGAGAATGCATATATATGTATTCTCTTTACTTTTATTTGTTTTATAATTTTAATTTTCTTTTTTATTTTTTATTTTTTTAATTTCTTATTTTTATATTAATACATTCCCATTTCTCCAGGGTTTGGCACATGTGAATGTTCACAAGCCTCTTCTTTTTTATCTGCTACTAAAGTTTCAGTAGTAAGTATCATTGAAGCAATTGATGCAGCATTTTGCATAGCTGTTCTTGTAACTTTTGTTGGGTCAACAATACCTGTTTTTTTCATATCTACATATTTATCATTTAAAGCATCATATCCTATTCCTTTTTGTGATGCCTTAACATTATTTACAACTACAGGGCCCTCAACTCCAGCATTATATGCAATTTGTCTTAATGGTGCTTCTAATGCTTTTATAATCATATTTGCACCAACTTTCTCATCTCCTACTAGTGTGGTTGCAAATTTTTCAAGTTCCGGTAGTATGTTTATATACGCAGTTCCTCCACCAGCTACAATTCCTTCTTCAGTTGCTGCTTTTGTTGCAGCAAGAGCATCTTCAATTCTTAATTTTTTCTCTTTCATCTCTGTTTCAGTTGCACTTCCAACAGAAATAACAGCTACACCTCCAACTAATTTAGCAAGTCTTTCTTCTAGTTTTTCTTTATCAAACTCAGATGTTGTATTTGCAATCTCACTTCTCACTTGTGCAACTCTTTCATTCATTTTATCTTCATCTGAATATCCATTTACTATTATAGTATTTTCTTTTTGAACTTTAACTTGTTTTGCTCTTCCTAATTCTTCAATATTTATTTCTTTTAAGTCAAGACCTAAATCTGATGTTATAACCTTACCACCTGTAAGTACTGCAATATCTTGAAGCATTTCTTTTCTTCTATCTCCAAAGCCAGGAGCTTTTACTGCAACACATGTAAATGTTCCTCTTAACTTATTTACTATTAATGTAGTAAGTGCATCTCCTTCTACATCATCAGCTATTATAAGTAACTTCTTACCCTGTTCAACTACTTTTTCAAGTATAGGTAGTAATTCTTGTATAGATGTTATTTTCTTATCAGTTATTAATATGTATGGTTCATCAAGAATTGCTTCCATTTTATCAGTATCGGTAACCATGTATGATGATAAATATCCTTTATCAAATTGCATACCTTCTACTACAGATAACTCTGTATTCATAGTTTTTGACTCTTCAATTGTAATGACGCCATCTTTACCTACTTTTTCCATAGCATCAGCAATCAAACTACCAATTGTATCATCGTTAGCAGATATCGCTGCAACTCTTGAAATATCATCTTTACCGTTTATATCAGTTGATATTTTCTTTATTTCCTCTACTGCACAATTAACTGTTTTTTCTATTCCTTTTCGTATAACTATTGGATTAGCACCTGCTGAAACATTTTTAAGTCCTTCTTTTACCATCGCTTGTGCAAGTACTGTTGCAGTTGTTGTTCCATCTCCTGCAACATCATTTGTTTTTGTGGCAACTTCTTTCACAAGCTGTGCTCCCATATTTTCAAATGGATCTTCTAGTTCAATTTCTTTTGCAATTGAAACTCCATCGTTTGTTATAAGGGGAGAACCATATTGTTTATCTAAAACAACATTTCTTCCCTTAGGGCCCAAAGTTACTTTAACTGCATCAGCTAAAGTGTCAACTCCTCTTTCTAAAGCCTCTTTTGCTTCTCTACCAAATAATATTTTTTTTGACATAATATCATCTCCTTATTCAACTATCGCCAAAATATCACTTTGTTTTAGAATCAAGTAATCTTCTGATTCATATTTTATTTCTGTACCAGCATATTTTGCAAATACTACTTTATCGCCTTCTTTTACATGCATTGTTACTTCTTTGCCATCAACTAATCCCCCATTTCCCACTGCAATTATTTTTGCAATTTGGGATTTTTCTTTTGATGTACCAGCTAGTACAATACCACTTTTTGTAGTTTCCTCTACTTCTTCTAATTTTACTATAACCTTATCACCCAGTGGTTTTAACATAATAAACACCTCCATAAAATTAGCACTCTAGATTTCTAAGTGCTAATAAATTATATCACAGTTTACTAAAACATTCAATAGTTAAATTTAAATATTATATATTTCAACATTTATTTTCAAAAAAATATACTACCAATATTTGGCAGTATATTTTTTCTTTTTATTAGCTTATCTCTTTTGCTTTTTCAACTAAAATATCAGAGAATAACTCCTCTTGTTCAACAGAAACTTTCTTTAGTTTTGTAAGTTCAAGAAGTCCTAAAAAAGCTGTGACAATCTCAACATTAGTACATGATTTTATATTGAACATTTTATTAAATACCATTTTTTTATTACTTTTTAAATAATTTACTATTTGTTTAACTTTATCTTTTACAGAAACTTTTTCATGAACCGCAATTTCTTTTATTTCATTTGCTTTTAAATTCATTTTATTTTCTTGTCTTTCTATAACTTCTTTGTATAATTCTTCTAATTTTTGTATATTTATCATTTCTCCTGTATATTCCATAATTCTTTTATACTTTATCTTTTCAGGTTCCTTAGAAAACATACCAAAATTTTCTTTATACATAATATATATTTTTTCAGATACTTCTTTATACCTTTTATATTCAATAATTCTACTAAGTAATTCCTCTTCAGTTAGAGTCTCTTCATCATCTACTTTTTCTTCTATTTCAGGTAACAACTTCCTTGCTTTTATATCTAACAAAGTAGATGCCATAACTATAAACTCACTTGTTATTTCTAAGTCAAGCTTAGCCATTTGATTTAAATATTCAATATATTTATCTGTAAGTTCACTAAGAGATATATCAAATATGGTCATCTTGTTTTTTGATATAAGATAAACAAGTAAATCTAGTGGGCCTTCAAAGTTTGATATAACCAAGTTATATTCTGATAAATTTTTTTTAATTACTTCTTGCATATTCTCCCCTTATATTATTGCAGTCTCAAGTGCAATTTCAATCATATCATTTAAAGCAAACTCCCTATCTTTTGCAGAAACTAAAGTTTTTTTAGTATGTGAATCTACAACAGTTAAAAGACATGCTGCCTGTTTATTTAATTTATTGGCAACTGTAAACAATGCATATGCTTCCATTTCAGCAGCAATACATTTTATATCTTTTGGTATTCTATCAAATAGCTTTTGTATATCAATATACCAATCAAAACAATCAGATGTAAGAATGGTACCCTCAACAAGTTTTTTATTTAATTTACTTGCAACTTCTTTTAACTCTTCATTTAGTTTAAAACTAGGTAATGCTATATGTTCTGTATTATTGTTAAATGTAAGAGCAAAATTTGATTCTGAATATGATTTATCCGCTAATATTGTATCAAGCAAGTCAAGACTGTCATCATATGCACCACATGAACCTATCCTTATGATTTTTTCAACATTATAGAACTTATATAGTTCATATGAATAAATACCCATACTAGGCATACCCATACCGCTACCCATAACAGATACTACTTTACCTTTATACTCTCCTGTAAATCCATACATCCCTCTTACGTTATTAAAGCACTTTACATTTTTTAAAAACCTATCAGCTATATGTTTTGCCCTTAATGGATCACCGGGCATAATAACTGTTTTTGCAATATCTCCTATATTTGCTTCATTATGTGGCGTTGGTGCACTAATCATACGATTCCTCCTTGTTACTAAATCCTCTTCTATACAAATACTGTTTTAATTTCTTTTCATCACTATATTTACTTGATATTTTATCTATAATGCTTTTTTCATAATTTAAATCTCTCAATTTTTGTAATGATACTTCAATTATATCTTTATCAATGCCTTTTTGCAATAGTTTTTGCTTAATTTCATAAATTGAATATTTAAGTAGACGCATATTTTGCCTAATATACGCGTCTACATATTCATTATCATTAATATAATTTAAATCAGTTAAATATTCAATTACTCTACTGCAAATATCATTATCACAGCCAATTGTTTTTAATTTGTTTTTAACTTCATAAGATGTTTTTTTTGAAATACCAATATATTTAGTTGCTTTTTCTTTAGCAATCTCAAAATCCATATAAATACTCCTTAAAATTATTCTTCATCTTCTTCATCTTCGGCTTGATTTGTATCAGCTTCAGGAATTTCACCCATGCTTTTTTCAAACGCAATAGTAAAATTCTCTCTTACTTTATCTTCTATCTCTTTTAGTATATTTGAATTTTCTTTTAAAAATTGTTTTGCATTTTCTCTACCTTGTCCTATTTTCTGACCTTTATATGCAAACCATGCTCCACTTTTATCAACTATATCCATACTTACAGCTAAATCTAAAACGCAACCCTCATTTGATATACCTTGTCCGTAGATTATATCAAACTCAGCTTCTCTAAATGGAGGTGCCACTTTGTTTTTTACAACTTTTACCTTTGTTCTAGAACCAACAACCTCTCCATTTATTTTTATAGCTTCTTGTTTTCTCACATCAAGTCTTACTGATGCATAAAATTTAAGTGCTCTACCACCAGGTGTAGTTTCTGGATTTCCAAACATAATGCCAACTTTTTCACGTAATTGATTTATAAATATAGCAACAGTTTTTGACTTATTTAATACTCCTGTTAGTTTCCTTAATGCCTGTGACATAAGTCTAGCCTGTAAGCCAACATGACTATCTCCCATTTCACCATCTATTTCCGCCTTTGGTACAAGAGCCGCAACTGAATCTATTGTTATAATATCTACTGCCCCACTACGGATTAATTGTTCTGCAATTTCTAACGCTTGTTCTCCTGTATCAGGTTGTGAAACTATAAGATTATCTATATCTACTCCTAGCTTTCTTGCATAAACTGGATCTAAAGCATGCTCGGCATCTATAAACGCAGCAACACCACCCATTTTTTGAGCTTCAGCAATTGCATGAAGTGCAACTGTTGTTTTACCTGATGACTCAGGTCCAAATATTTCTACAACTCTACCTCTTGGATAGCCACCTATTCCAAGAGCTATATCTAAACTTAATGCTCCACTAGGTATTGAATCAACATTTGAATTTGCAACCTCTCCTAGTTTCATTACTGAACCCTTACCAAAATTTTTTTCTATTTGTGCCATTGCTATTTCTAAAGCTTTTTTTCTCTCATCTGATATCATACTATCTTCTCCTCTCAAATAACTCCTGAACATTTGTTCACAAAAATTATACTATGAGATTAATAGTTTGTCAACACTTTTTTAAAATAAATTTTATTTTTTGTAACTACACAATAAAAAAATACTATTTTTCTATATTATAAACATTTAAATTATTTTAAATACTTGAATACAGAAAAAATAAGTTATATAATATAATTGTTAATTAATTACACTCAAAGTTCACATACTTATTCTAGAATATAGCAAAGGAGATGAATAGTATGTTAAATATTTTAGTTGTAGATGACGAAAAATTAATTAGAAATATGATAAAAGAATATTTTTCAAAAGATGATTTTAAAATTTATGAAGCAAGTGATGGTGTAGAAGCTTTAAAAGTTTTTAGTGATGAAAAAGGTATAGACTTAGTAATTCTAGATGTAATGATGCCTAATATGGATGGTATAGAATGTTGCAAAAAAATAAGAGAGATATCCAATGTACCTGTTATAATGCTTACAGCAAAAACAGAATTTGATGATGAAATAACAGGATTAAAATGTGGTGCAAATGATTACATAGGAAAACCATTTTCTTTAGAAGTCCTTCTTATAAAAGTAAAAAAATTAACTAATACTGATAGTGAAAAACTTAAAAATTTTGAAATTTTAGAAACTGAAAAATGCGTAAAGAAAAATGGTAGAAAAATACCTTTGACTAACAAAGAATTTGAACTATTAAGTTACCTTTATACTAACAGAGGTATGGTATTGTCTAGAGATATGATTTTAGATAGGATATGGGGCATCGACTATTTTGGAGATTACAGAACAGTTGATACTCATATAAAAAAATTAAGACATAAAGTAGATATAAATCAGGAATATATAAAAACATATAGAGGGGTAGGTTATAAATTTGAAGTATAAAACTCTATTTAATAATTTCTTAAATAGTATAAAAAATTTATATAATAAATTACATAGTAATATCTCAAATAAAATTAATGAATACAAGAATAAAAATTATGATGACTATAATCACATAAAGCACAATGGTACCAAGAGGTATATTTCTATAAAATACAAAATATTAATTATTATAGCGAGCATTGTACTTGTAAATATCTTAATTAATATTTTGTTCATTAATTTATTCATGAACAATTATTATATTTCATCAAATAAGAAAAAACTTGAGAGCATATACTCACAAACATTAAAAAATTACAATGATAACAATGGAGATATAAGCACAAGTGTAATAGAAGCTGAAAAGTTTGGTATTTCAGTAAGGCTTGTTGATGAATATGGAAGTTATACCTATCGTTCTTCTAATTTTAAAAAAGGAAATACACCTACTGAAATTCAAAACATTGATAGCATATTAATCCAAAAACTTGGTCAAAACGAAAAATTAATACTTACTGTAAAAGATCAAACAGGTGAAAATTACAACATATATTTTGTTGGTAAAATTGGTAATTCGACTATAATTCTATCCTCATCTGTTACTGTAATAAAAGAAACTTCTGCAATAGCAAGAACCTTTATAGTTATTTCATCATTTATAACATTTGTTATAATTGCTACTATAATATATTTACTTTCAAAAAAAGCAACTAAAAAAATAGATAACATAAAGCAAATAACAAAAAGTATATCAAATCTTGACTTTAGTAAAAAGGTTCAGGTTACATCAAATGATGAAATAGGTGAGCTTTTAACAAACATTAATACAATGTCAGATAACTTAGAAAATGCAATTTTAAAATTAGAAGATGCAAATAAAAAGCTTAAGAATGAGAATCAAGAATTAGAAAAAATAGAAAAAATGAGAAAACAACTTATAACAAATATATCTCATGAATTTAAAACACCTCTTACCCTTATATCAGGATATAATCAACTTCTTAAAAATAAATTTAACAACAAAGAAGATTTAGAATATGTTGATATTATAATTTCTGAAACAGAAAAATTAAACCAACTTGTAGTTGAATTTTTAGATTTATCTAAAATTGAAAACAATAATATTATATTAAAACCAGAAAAATTTAATTTATCAGATTTAGTTTATGAGTATTTAAATTCTATGAAAATTGAGATTGATATGAAAAAAATTTCTATCCAAACTGATTTTATAAAAAATACAAGTATTGTATCGGATATAAAATGTGTTGAAAAAATTATTTCCAATCTTATTGGTAATGCAATAAAATATGTTGATAATGAAAATATTATAAAATTATCAATTCATTCAAAAGGAGATAATGTTGTATTTAATGTTTTCAACACTTGTGAAAATATAAATGAAGATATCTTAAATAATATTTGGAATACTCTATATAAAACTACAAATACAAGAAGCAAAAATGGTACAGGACTTGGACTTACAATAGTAAAATCTTTATGTGAAATTCTAGATTGTAAATACTCTGTTGAAAATGTGGAAAATGGTGTAGAATTTACAATTGAATTTAAAAAAAATTTAAAAAGTAAATAGAAGAAGTAAAAAATAAAATAATAGAATAGAAATAGTGAATTTTTCATTGTTTCTATTCTTATGTTTTTTACTTTTTCTTTTCTTTTTCTTTTCTTTTTCTTTTTTATATTTTTACACAATAGTTTCACATATATAAAATATAATACTGCTATACAAGGAGGTAAAAATATGGGTTTTTTAAAAAGAGCTTTTATAGCTATAAAAAACAGAAAAAGTAAAACATTTCTTATGCTTGCTATTCTTTTTGTAATAGGTACTATGATTATGGCAGGGTTTGCTATTCACAAGGCAACTCAAAATGCAATGGTACAAGCTAGGAAGCAGTTAGGAAGTACTATAACAATTTCATACGATATGCAAAAAGCAATGGAAAGTACTTCACAATCTAAAGGAACAAGGAGTGCATTTACATCTGTTCCAATTAATGTATCGGATCTTTCTTCTATTTTATCCATGGATCATATCAGTGGATATAATTATTTTGTAACAGGTTCAGGAAATGCTGTTGATTTTGAACCAGTTGAAGAAACTATGTCCGAAGATGATAAATCTTTTAACAATCAAAATATGCCAAAAATGAATAATGACTCCAATGAACAAATGCAAGATGTCATGAGAGTTTCTACTGGTGATATTACAATAAGTGGTATTTTGGATACTTCTACTGAAACAAGTAGTATGACATTAACAGAAGGTAGAAATTTAACTCTTGCTGATGTTGGAGAAAACAACATATTAATTGAAAAAAACTTATTAGAGGCAAATGATCTAAAACTTGGTGATACTATAAGTATTACATCTGCTTCTAAGACAGATGTAACTTTAGAATTTACAATAGTTGGTATTTATGAATCAACTAGCGTAAATAATATGAGACCTGCAGAATCATATAATACAATATACATGCCATATGATGTTGTAAGTGCAAATTTCAGACGTGCAAGTTATGATACTGATACCGAAACTAATACCTATTCTGAAGGTATAGATAGTGCTGTTTTTTATGTGGATGATCCAGAATATTTAGATAGTGTAATAGATGAAATAACTGATTCATCTACTATTGATACATCAAAATACAAAGTAAGTAGTGATAATAGTACTTACGATCAAATGATTGAACCTATAAAAAATGTTCAAAAATTTGCAAGTACATCAATTATTGTAATTGTAATTGCAGGTGTCTTTATTCTCACACTTATACTTGTATTGTTTATTAGAGAAAGAATTTATGAAGTTGGTGTACTTTTATCACTAGGTGAAAGTAAATTTAAAATTAATCTGCAAATGATTTCTGAAGTTTTAATTGTAGGAATACTTGCATTTACTTTATCTATATTCTCTGGAACTATACTTTCAAATAAAATATCAGACAGTCTTATACAAAGTCAAATATCTTCATTATCATCAAGCAAAACTGCTAATTTAAGTACAATGAAAGATAGTCCAAATACAGAACAAAGTCAGGGTGGAAAGTCAGGAGGCATGGGACAAATGTTTGAAAATATGTTCCAGTCAAATGAAAATGTTGACTATGTTGACAGTATTGAAGTAAATATAACAATAGAAGAAATTGCATTGCTTTTTGGATGCGGAACGTTAATTATTTTACTAGGTGTCTCTGTCCCTATGTTTATAATATCAAGATATAGTCCTAGAAAAATATTATCTAATCAGGATTAAGGAGGGGAAATAATGAGTATACTTAAACTTAAAAACGTAGGTTTTTCATATAATACAAATCAAAAACAATTAGAAATATTAAAAGGCATTAACATTGACTTTGAAAAGGGAAAGCTATATTCAATAATTGGTGAATCTGGTAGTGGAAAAACTACTACATTATCACTTATTGGTGCTTTAGATACACCAAGCGAAGGTCAAATATTGTATGAAGATGAAGATATAAGGAAAATAGGGTACGTTAAATATAGAAAAGAAAAAATCTCTCTTGTTTTCCAAAACTATAACTTAATAAAATATATGAATGCAATTGATAATGTAATAGTTGCTATGGATATAGTAAAATACAAAGGAAACAAAAAGCAAAAAGCAACTGAAGTATTAGAAAGTCTTGGATTAAAAGAAGAGGATATGTCAAGAAATATATTACAATTATCAGGTGGGCAACAACAAAGAGTAGCAATAGCTAGAGCTTTAGTAAAAGACAGTTCAATAATTCTTGCAGATGAACCAACTGGTAATCTAGATGAACAAACTACAGAAGAGATTTTAGAAATATTTATTAATCTTGCTCATAAATATGAAAAATGTGTAATTTTAGTTACACACTCTAATCAAGTTTCAAGTAAAACAGATGTAATATATAAAGTAAAAAACAAACAAATAAGCAAACTAAATTAACATTCCTTTTATTATATAAAATGCTTATACTATAAAATGCAACCGGTTTTGTAATAAATATATACAACTAACAAACATAAAAAATAACACTCAATTAGTATAAGCAAAGCACTCATAGTAAAATATGTGTAAATTTTTACTATGAGTGTTTTTTGTTGTTTCTACAAAAAATAGAGGACTTAAAGAATAGCAAATAAGAAAAAATGAAAAGAACAAAAAAATCTATAAAAAAAATATTCTTTCTATATTAATTTTTATTATATCATCATCATTTACTACATTTCCTACTACATATAAAAAGTCATTTTTTTTAATCATATAATAACAATTATCTAAATTATCATCTTCTAACAAACAATTAAAGACTTCATCTTTTCCTTTAAAACGACTGTATATTTGTAAATCAACATATATACTAATTTTTCTTTTTTGTGTATAACTCCAATATAATTTTGATATGTTTTTTACCTTACCCATTATATATATTTTATTCATATTATTTTCTCCAAAAAACATATATATTCACTTTCACTAATTACTCATGAATATATATTAATATATTTACCTAAATAGGATGGAGTAAAATCTCTTTAATACTAATACTTTACTGTATATATTTCTTAAAATATATAATCTCAATATATATTAGAGTGCTAGGCAAAACCCAATGTTCTTGTTAGAATTACTAGCATTGTTGTTATTCATATAGGAAGCTGGATTGTTGTTGCCGTTGTTGTTATAATTACCACCTCGAATGATAGAATTAATCACGTATGATTTTACCCCAATATCTTGTTTATATTTGCAATCTTTGCATAACCAATATTTCCGGCTAACATATTCTTAGCTGATTTAACAGATATTTTTCCGGTTTTTAATAATTTATTTAACTTTTTTATCTTTATTTTTATTTTTCTTTTCCCTCTATTTCGTATTTTCAATCCATATTTATTTATTTTGTAACCACAATAATTTACACCCTGAGAAATCTTAAATATATTAGTTTTAGAATTTAATTTAAGCTTTAAATTATCATTTAAAAAACAAGTTATATTATTGAGAACTGATTTAGCTTCCTCTTTATTTCTTAATATTATTATAGTATCATCCATATATCTCGAAACATATTTGCATTTAAGAATATGTTTTAAATATTTATCTTGTTCATTTAAATATATATTTGCAAACATTTGTGAAGTATAATTACCGAATGGGAAGTCCAACTCCAGTTATATCATCAAAAGAAGATGCTGAATTTAGAATATCTCTAGTTAACTTTAAAAAATTAGAATCATATATTTTTTTAGAAATAATACTATATAAAATATTCCTATCAATATTATTGAAATATTTTGCAATATCCATTTTCAAAATATATGAATTTTCATATTCCTTTAGATAACTACATTTATATATCATACTTTGCATATCTAAAGCACATTTATGCATTCCTCTACCTTTTATACATGCATATGAAGTAGATATAAACGAAGGGCAAAAGTATTTTTCTAAAAAATTCTCCACATACCAAGTATGAACTATTCTATCTCTAAATGGAGCAGATAAAACTCTTCTTTTTTTAGGATCATAAATATAGAACTCAGAGTATTTACCAAAAATATAATTGCCACTTCTTAAATCAGAAACTATTTTTTTAATGTTATACTCTAACCTCATATTAAAAGAAATAACTTGCAAACTATATGTTTTTCCTTTTTTAGTATGAGTATAGGCAATATACATAGATTCATAATTTAAATTTTTTAAAAAAATATTATTATGTATCTTTTTTGCCATAATCAACACCCAAAAATTTTATATAACCACCTAAAATCTTACCAATTTCATCTAATAAAGAAATGGCATACATATATTTTTTAAAATCAATATATTTTAACTTGTACATTACCCTTATATATGATCTTTGAATACAAATCTCAGCATCAACCAAATTACAAAAATCCATCCTTTTAAACTTACTTACTTTATTCAAATACATTATATTATTAAACATAGAATACATCACATTTTTAAAATCAGTACCTAAATTATACTTTTCAGTTCTTGGTAATTTATTTAAAATCACAAACATATATTCAATATACTTCTCGTATTTTGCAATCAAAATCAAAGAATTATCACTTAAATTCATTTTTATCACCAAAATCTGACTTCAGAGAAAGCAAAATTTTTTCAAGCATATCCAACCTATAATAAATACTATTTTTTTTAGCCTTACAATTACTACAATTAATACTATACTTATTAAAATTGCACAATACACCGCTATTATATTCCATAGTCTTAACATACCTTTTAGAATTATATTCGAAATCAAAAATATCACTATCAGTATAATCAAAAATACAAAAAGTAATGTTTTTATCTTTTAACATATTAATATATTTATCTAAAGAATCTCTTGGCATACCAACTTTACATACTTTGTTCTGTATAAAACATGTTCTAGACAAACTAAATTTTTCTTCAAGAAAACCAGTTTGTACACCAAAAGTACAATAAAAAAATCCAACTCTAAAAATACATAACTTTCCAAAATTTAAATTTTCATATTTTGAAACATAATCATAAAAATTACACATAAAAAAGTACCCTCTTTCCTTAGGGGTACCCGGTTTAGGGGTACCCGGTTTAGGGGTACCCGGT
>CAZQJQ010000019.1:0-25449 GCA_964593045.1 uncultured Clostridiaceae bacterium | reverse complement strand
ACATATGTCAATACTTTGCAATACATGTGACAAAACTAGTGCTTTTTATATAAAATTATAGTTTTATTTACATAATTTAGTATGTTCTAAAAAAAAGAAGCAACAAATTTTAATCTGTTGCTTTTTTCTTATCTTATTTTATTTTTTTAGTAGGCTCTTCTTATTGAAGCCTTAAATACTGGCTTGTGTATCTTATAAAAGCACACATCTCCTTCTTTATTTCGCATTATAACTTCCTGTTGATGCGGTTTCTTAGATCTACTGTCAATCTCTGTTAAATATGTAGATTGACTAATGAGTTCGAGATAATATGCCAGCTTTTCTTTTGAAATCCTATTCTGTTTTGCATACATCATAGGTTCAAGTTTAGTCATTGCCAATCCTTTAGCTTCTTTGACCTCTGTAAAATAGCCAATATTGTCAACGTTTTTTGCGATGGCTGATATATAACGGTCCTTCTCTTCTTTACTAGACTGTTTTATATATTTCATGACCTTATTCTTTGCCCATTTTATGTCCATGATGCAATAAGATTCACAAACTTCAAAAAACGATGTTCCTGTGATAAGTCTTTCTAATACATAGGGTATCCTTTTTTGAAATTCTTTTTGACTTTTGTTTTGACCCATTACTCTTCGCTCCTCTTTAATTAAATAAGATAAGAAAATAAATTATGTAATCTATTATATATCATTTATTTATATTTGTCAATACTTTAAGATATTTTTGTGCTTATGCTTATTTTATCTGCACTTATACCAAATTCATCGGTTATAATCTTTTGTATTTGAGCTATTTGTTCCTTTTGTAATTCTTCTTTTGCTTTTATTACAATACTTAGGTTATCATTATTTGTAGGAATTATACAAATATCTTCAATACCTTTTGCTTTTATTACATTTTCAACCATTGATATTAAATTTTTTTGTGAGATAAGTTCATCTAATTTTTTTTGATATTCATTTATAGTTTCTACACTAGTATTTGAATTATTAATTATACTTCTATAATTTTCACTAAGCTCAGAATACATATTATCTCTATCGTATTTAAATACAGCTATACTATCATCTTCAGTTGTATCAGCTATGATGTCATCATTTTCATTATAATTTGTATCATCAATATTATCAATATTATTACTAGAATATATATTTACATTATCATATGTAAAGCTATCTTTTCCGTTTACATAGACTGTTTGCCCTAGATTTTCTTCTCTTTCAGGATTATATTTGTAATTTATATACCCAGCAACTGCAATCATTAATGTTATTGACAACATAGCTATTTGACTCCTTTTTAATATTTTCATAATCTACCTCCACTATTTTTTATCAAATACTTGTACTTTATATGAAGCAATATTAGTCAGTGCCGATATTGCATTTGCAATTTTTGATTTGGTTTCAGTTGAGGATACTCCTTCGGCAACCACTATAACTCCTTCAACTTTAGGCATTTCTACTGTTTCTATCACCACTGTTTTATCACTTCCTTCTTCATTATATACTACGGTTTTTTCACTTGTAGTTTCTCCATTTTTATTTGTCTCTTTTGTATTATATACCGGAGAAACTGTACTTTCTTTTGAATAGGTAATCATTACAGATACATTTCCTATACCAGATATTTGTGATAGTATTTCTTCTAGCTTTTTTTCAGTATCATCACTTATACCTTGTTGTTCTGTCTTAGTACTATCTATATTATCTTCTGTACTTGTACTATTACTATTTTCTTCGTTTGTTGTACTAGAATCCGTAAACACATAATTTATAGCTACTAAAAACACCACCAAAAGTATTATTAAAAAGACTAAGTTTTCTACTCTTTTTTCCTTTTTTTCAAATATATTTTTTAGATTTTCTAAATATTTTGACATATCTAACCACCTTCCTCTGTAACTGTTATTTTAGAATAATCTATATCATATTCTGAATTTATATATTCTACAATTTTATTTACAGATAATATTAAATTATTCTCTTTATTTCCTAAATTTCCTATGGTTATATTTATTTTATTTATATTATAATCATCATCCATATCAATATATATATTTTCTACATCTATATTTTTAAGCAGTAATTTTGTTTGTATATCTTTTTTTAAAGAATCTAAAAACTGTTCTTTAACTAGTTGTTCTTTTATTTTATTTACTTCTTCACTGTCAACATCTGTACTTATATTATCTGAACTGGAAAATGCACTTATAACTTCTTTTATACTCTCATCTAGTGAATTATTATTATATACATTTATAACTGGGTAGAGTATTGTTATAATCATAACTATGCTTATTAATGAATATATATTTTTTTTTAAATTGTTTTTAGGGATCATTAATTGTAGCAATGCAATTAATATTCCAAGACAAAATATTGATGTTATCCATGTTTTTATAACTTCCGACATTTTACCACCTTTTCTTTAGTTGATTATATGTGAAGATATGTTTATAACAATACCAGTTGATATTACAAAAAGAATTATTATACCTATTAATACTCCAAGCATTGTTTTGTATACTACAGCAAACATATCCATTGCTTTTATTATTTTTTCATCAGCTCCTATTAATTCCGATAAAAAACTAATAAGCATAAATACAAACATTACTGCCCCTATTTTTATAACAGGGATAAGTGCAATTAAAATTATTAAAATTATTCCTATATATCCCGCTGTTTTACCTACTATCTTAGTTGCTCCTATTACGGTTTCAAAACTATCTGAAAAGAAACTACCAACTACTGGAACAAAGTTAGAGACTGCGGTTTGTGTTGTCTTTACTGCTAATGAATCAATAGAAGTAGTTATTGATGTTTCCATTGATAATATACTAAGAAAAATTGTAAGCATTATTCCAATAATCCATACTGAAGTTTTTGAAAATAAATTTGAAAGTCTAATAAAATTCATTCTATCTGTTATACTGTTTATGACATTAAAAGCGACAGATATAGTAAGTAGAGGAATTATAACAACCTTAACTAACAATCCTATAAAACTTGATAGAAAAAGTAACATCGGTTGTATTATACCAACTGTACTAATTCCTCCAGTTGCTATTAATATTGTCATAAGAAATGGAGATAATATTTGCATTATATTAGTAAGTGCAGATACTGTTTTCTGTAAATCTATAGTAGATGTTATAAATGTTTTTATGCATATTGTTGCTATAAGTAAAAAACACGCAAAATATGATACTTTAATAACACTACTATCTTTATCTAATTGTAATGCTTTCAATATACACATTAATATTATTACTATATATATTGTTATGCCGCTTTTTATTGCAACAAAAACTTCTTCAAAAAATATACCTAATAATTTTTCAAATATTGAACCATAGTCTATACTTTCTCCTTTTAATAATTTTGTTTTTATTTCATTTACGTCTACCAAACTAGTAACTTCACTTTCAGTAGCATATTTATTTAATTCATCTATATAGTCATCTAAACTAAATGAAGTAAAAACTTGTTCGTTATATTCGTTATTACTATCATCTTGAGTCTCATCGGCATGTACTATACTAAAAAATATAATTAGCAAAAAAAATGTATATATGATTCTAATTATACTTTGCTTTATCATTTGTATCACTATCCTTTATATTAACTCTGTAAGCATATTAACAAGTGATGTAATTATAGGGATGGAAAGTGTCACTATCATAAGTTTACCTGCTATTTCAAGTTTAGTAGCAATAGCACTTTGACCCGCATCCATACATATATTTTTCCCAAATTCAACTACATATGATATTCCTATTACTTTTAATATAATGGTTAAAAAAGATGCATTTACTCCTGATTTTGAGACCAATGAATTTAGCATATCAACTATATTTGAAAGTTGAGTAACCGCATATATAAGTAATCCAACACCTGCTACAATAGATAACATAAGAGCAATATCTTTTCTTTGTTCTTTTATAACTAATATAAACGTAACAGCAAGTATGGAAAAAGCAACTAATTTAAAAACATCCATATTATCACCTTTATAATTTAAATACAGTCCTTACAGTTTCAAAAAGTGTGCTTATTTCATTTATTACCATCATTAAAACTATTATAAGTCCAGTAAGCGTTGTCATCATTGCTTGATCTTCTCTTCCTGCTTTTGTCAAAACTTGATTTAATACAGATACTAGTATTCCTATACCAGCTATTTTAAATAATAAATCTATATCCATACGCCCTCCTTTATATAAATACTATAACAATCATTATTCCTGAAATCACACCAACTGTTCTATACAGTTTAGAACTACTTAATTTTATTTCATTTGCCTCTTTAATTTGATTATTTAATATTGTTACTGCATTTTGTATTATTCCTATCTGTCCTTCCACATTACTTCTTCCGAGATTTTTAAAAACAGAAGAAATAATATTTTTATCATATTCAGTTAGCCCATCAATTGTAGCTATATGATCTACAATATTTTTTTCAATATTATCATAATTATCCAAATCTAACATATCAACTACAATCTGTCCAACTACATCTTTTAATCTTGTAGTAAGTCTTTGCCTAGAACTTTCATACGCATTTGGAAGTATTGACATCATATATTTTATTTCGTTTTCAACATGACCTAGAAAAGTAACCATTTCCCTTAATATATATTCTCTATCTCTTAATTTTTTTGATTTAATATTACCTATATATGTACATATTCCTATTATTCCAATGCCAATAAATATTTTTAGAATAACCATTTATATAACCTCCAATTTTGAATTATTTACTTTTATTATTTTTTCTATCGTACCTGGTCCATTTTTATTTGATAAGAATATAATATTTTGAAATAAATTATCAGGTACATTATTAGCTACAAGCAACTTTTCTTTCACATCTTCCATACTTTTCCCGTGCATAGTAAGAAGTAATTTTACTCCACTAAGTGAAGCATATTTTATAGCATCAATATCATCATCATTGCCTATTTCATCAGTTGCAATAACTGAAGGTGACATGCTTCTAAGTAACATTTCTATTCCTATAGCTTTTTTACAGTTAGACATTATATCAGTTCTAATACCAACATCAAGATTTGATTTGCCATTACTTACTGCTGCTATTTCTCCTCTTTCATCAACAAGTCCAACATTTATTCCTTTAAAGTTTTGTAATATAACTCCATTACTTACTTGCCTTATAGCATCACGTAACATAGTAGTTTTACCAGCACCTGGTGGAGAAACTATAATAGTATTGTTAAATTCCCCTTTTGACAATATATGTGGCATTAATTTATCAGATGCTCCTATCATTTGTCTTGCCACCCTTATATTCATACTATTAATATTTTTTACATTTTTTATCTCTCCATCACATATAACTGTTTCCCCACATATTCCTATTCTATGTCCTCCTTTTATGGTTACAAAACCATTATTAATATCATTTTGAATAGCGTATATTGAATTTTGAGATATCTTTACAAGTAAAAGTAATAAATCTTGAATAGTAACTATATACTCAGTTACATACTCAATATTTGAGGTTATAACAATAACTTTTCTGCCAGCTCTTAATCTTATTTCATTTATTCCATCTTTACTATTTACACTACTAAGTGATTTTTTTAAGGCACTTGGTAACATTATTAAAATATCATTTAACATATAATCACCTTCTTATGATATATATTTATACAACTTCCACCTCAAAATATTTGTTGTAATTTGAAAAAATAGATTAAAATTTTTGACTAGTTTTAAGGAAAAAAGAAAAAGTGTGGCTCTAAGCCACACTTTACTAAAATTTACTTTGCACTAAAACTTTATTCCAAAACAATATAAATACTTTCTAACACCTTCCATTAAATTTTTTATACCATTTACTCCATAAAAACATAAAACAAATTCAGTTGTAAAAATAAGTCCTTTTACGTTATCTGTTAAATCAGAATATACAATTAGTTCAAGAGTTATAAAAGTTAAAAGCATTATTAAAACTGACCGCATATATTTATATGCAAATAGCCATAAAATGTCTTTTGCTTTTAAATTTATTTTCTCTTCTTTATTGCCGTTTAATAAAATATACTCACTCTTAAATGGATTAATATAGAGTTTTTGCTTTTTTGAAAAAACATGTGTACATTCAGTAATTGAAATAGCGAGTATTGTACAAATTGGCATTAAGAAAGAACCTACAATCATGGATAAAAAATATCCATACGTATCATACACGTAACTTACTATTACATTACGGTATAACACATAAACTATTGAAATGACAAAAAATACAAACATATTATGCCGTGTTTTTTTAATTGTTATACTCATTAAACATCAACCTCTCAAATAATTATTTTTTAGTATACATATCTTACCCATATATTATATCATATCTTAGGCAAAAAATAAATATAGAATTTAGAAGTTATATTTTGAAAAAATATACTAAAATAGATTAAGAAAAAATACTGAAATTGCATTTGCAAAATCAGTATTTTAAAATTCTAGAATAATAAACAATAAATTAATTTTCTTTACAATTTAGTCTATAAATTCATCTTGTACGTATGCCACAATTATAGGAATAGCCATATAATACAATAGCATTATTGGAATAACAATATAAAATTTGAACGCACATAAGATGAGAACAACAATCATATATATATATGAAATTTTATGTCCAATCGGCACATATAAAAATATAATATTATATAATTGTTTTAGCTTATTTGAAAGCATTCTTGATGGTTTGTATACGTTTATAGTAGGATTATATAATTCAATAGAGTATGAACTTATAACCGGCGTTAAAATAGTTTGCAAGAATAATATAATAGCAATTGTAAAGTTTGTAAAGAAAAGTAATACAATGGATATAATAAATGTACAAATGCAAAATACTATAAATGCTTTGTTATTACAATACAATGAATCGTATGCATAATTATCATCATTAAAAGAATTACTAACCAATCTCTTGTATACAATTATTCCAACAACTAAAATTAGCATTTCTCCTACAATTACTGGAATCAAAAATTCCCTCCATAATGCAAAAACCAATAGAGAAAATGCAATTAAGTTTGAAACAAAAAGAGTAGAACCACCAAAATCTTCTACATTACACAGGGGATACCGCAACCAATTAGAAGTACGTTTTAAAATTTTCATAATAACCCTCCTCAAAAAATTTTTAAAGAACTTTATTTCGAATATACTAATTTTATCATTACTTATAATAAATGTCAAATATTGACATTAAAATTTAAATAAATCTATTCCTGCAAATAATTTTAAAAATGCCATAATTAAAAAGATAAAGAAAAGTAATGAAATAATACTTGCAAAAAAATTTCTAAATATTCTTAGTATATACCCTGCATAAGACTCTCTATGATGTGTTTGATTAGTACTATTATTATGAAAATTGTTATATTCTTGAGTATAATATTTATCAAACATTACCTCCTCTTGAGAATTATTTATATGATTATCATATTCTAGTCTTGCAGCATATGGGTTATTTGAAAGGAGCTTATCTATTGTTTCTTTTTGCTCATTTACAACATTTCTTAAATATTCGTTTTCTTTTAATAAATCAAAAGCATTATTATTTGTAGTATTTTCTTCTTCATACATTTCATCATATTCTTCTCTTTTTTCATCATCTGAAAGAGTATCATATGCTTCATTTAATTCTTGTGTCTTAGTTTCAGCATATTTTTTTTCGTCTCCACTAAAAAGATCAGGATGATTCTTTTTTATTTGAATTCTAAATACTTTTGTTATTATATCCTTTGATGCTTTTTTATGTACTCCTAATATTTCATAATAATCCTTCATTTAATCTCTCCTTTATACCTTATATATTATAATTTTTTATTTAAATATTTATTAATAAAGCATTAGTGATATCTCACACTAATGCTTATTACTATTTGCCTAAATTATCACTTATAACTTTCCATATGTCATCAGTTTCAAGTCCTTTTTTCCATGCACATATTCCTGCTAAATTATATTTGTTTATAGTTTCAACTCGTTTTTTAATAGATGCTGCATCTTCTACCCACAACATATATTTTATATCTCCCTTTGTAAGTTCTACATAATTTTGACCTGCATCTTCATCCCATATTTTAGTTAAATTATTTGTTTTAACATATGAATCTGCCTGATACATAGAATATATTTTAGAACTTATAATGGTATTAGTTGTTGTGTTTTTTGTCCATAACCTTGTATAGAATGGAACACCAAGTATTATTTTTTCTGGTGGTATATTTGAGTCGTTTATAAGGGAATCAACATTTTCTTCAACCCATGATATTTCTGAAATAGATCCTGCCTCACTAGACCATGAACCCCTTTGATCATATCCCATTAAAATTATATAATCACATGCTGCTCCAACTCTTTTTCTATCAATATATTTTACAAAGTATGTATCTACTGATATTGCTTTGCCTTTATTTCTAACAAGTGGTGCTAGCTCTCTTATAAGCTGAGTATATAGGTCTTTATCTTCTTCTTTCATTGTTTCAAAATCAATATTTATTCCATCTAATTTATCTTCTTCTATTATTTGTAATAAATTTTTAATAAACTGTTCTCTATTATATTCACTATTTAATAATGCTGATGTATCACTCGAAGAATAATTGACAGAATCAATTCCGTTATTTATAAGTGCCCAAACTTTATACCCATTAGCTTTAGCTTGGTTATAATAGTCACTACTATATTTTGAATTAATATCTCCACTCGAATTTTTTAATTCATACCATGTAGGTGAAACTACATTAACTCCTTCTATTTTACTTCTACCAAGTATATCAATATCATTACTATATTGCCAAAACATATTTATTTTTTCTGAAGTGGTAATTGTTTCATCTTCGTTTGCAGCTTCAGATATTTGTGCTGCATTTTTATTTATATACCCAACTACACCTGAATTAGTTTTTACTTTAAGCCATCTATTATGAGTTAAAGCTTCAGTATATGATATTACTTCATCATCTTTATTTAATTCATCTATAACTTCTGATTTTGTAGATATATATGAATATACTTTCGTTTTGTTATATGCTATTTTTGCAATATCATTTGTTTTTTTATCTATTACTATTGTATTTGTACTTTTGTTATATTCTACATCTATTCCATATACATCTTTTAAAGTTTCTATTGGTATATATACTTCTGAGTTAACTATCTTCGCTGGTGTAGATAAGTCAGAATACTCTAGGTTTTTTGATATTTTATTTTCACCTATTTTAAATTTTATTACATCGTTATATGTAGTAACAATTACTTTAGATGATATTTTATCATAAAATATATTCTCATCTATATTATCTTTTATTGTATCAAAAGATAAGTAGATAGCATCATTTTCAACAAAAGGTTCATATGTACTTGATATATTATCTCCATAAATAACTAAACCTGATACAGCCTTTTGTTTTAAAAAAGTAGCATCATTTATTAAATAAAATAAAACAAATATAACTATAGTTAAAAATATTACATATCTTACTCTTATAATCTCTTTTATCATTTTATACCTTCCTTAAATAAATTATATACTATATTTTTACATTTTTAAATACTTTTATATAATTTTTTTGTTTTTTTTATTTTTCTATTATTTCTAATGGTGTAAATTTTGCCATTAACCTTTTAAATCCATAATTTTCAAATTCAATATCTAATTTTAAATCATCATTTTCTGGTTCTATTTTTATAATTTTACCAATGCCAAACTTTTTGTGTTTTATAACCATATTTACTTTATATTTAGCTATATTCTGTATTCCCTGATTTTCTATTTTAGGTTGATTTTGTATGTTTTTTAAAAAATTATCTACACTCATTCCAAATTTTGATGTTGACTTTGCAGGTATCTCAGTTCTTGAAATATATGAACTTGTAACTTTATTACTTGCATTAGCATATTCGCTATTTAAATATATTTGATTTTTACTTGAAAACTTAGATAATTTTTCTTTTGAATCTTCATCATATAATTCTTCTGGTATTTCAGATATAAATCTTGAAGGAATTGTATAAGAAGTTGAACCATATAAAGTTCTTTTTGTTGCATTTGTTACATATAGTTTTTTCTTAGCTCTAGTTATACCAACATAACATAGTCTTCTTTCTTCTTCTGCATCTTCATCTTCTCCAATAGATCTTTTAGAAGGAAATAATCCTTCTTCCATACCCACTAAGAATACTACTTCAAATTCAAGCCCTTTAGCACTATGCATTGTCATAAGTGTAACAGTTTCTTGTCCTTCATCATATTTATCTACATCTGAAACAAGTGCAATACTATCCAAAAAGTCTGCTAATGTATTTTCTACATTTTCTCTTTCAAATTCCATTGCAACTCCAATAAATTCCATTAAATTTTCAAATCTTGTTTGAGATTGTTCGCTATCATCTTCATTTAGCATTTTTTCATAACCAGATAACTTAAGTACTTTCTTCATAAGTTCTGATACTTTTAAGCTATCTTTTAAATTTATACACTCATTTATAGCATCTCTAAACATTATAATATTACCGGAACTCCTAAATGATGATATTTCACTACTATCTTGTAACAACTTAAATATTGATATCCCTCTATCTAAAGCAAGTTGTTCTAGTTTTTGAAGTGCTGCTTCTCCTATACCTCTTTTAGGTTCATTTATTATTCTTTTTAATGATACATTATCATTTTGATTTTGTATAAGTTTTAAATATGATATTAAGTCTTTTATCTCTTTCCTTGAATAGAACTTAAGTCCCCCAATTAGTTTATATGGTGTTCCAGTTTTCATAAATACATCTTCTATTGCACGTGCTTGTGCATTTGTCCTAAAAAGTACAGCAAAATCAGAATACTTTAGTCCATCTTTTCTACACATTTCATCTATTTTATCTACTACATAATCTATCTCATCATATTCGTTATCTGCATTATAACAAACAATCTTTTCTCCTTCATCATTTTCTGTCCAAAGTTTCTTTTCAATCTTAGATTTATTGTTTCGTATAACCTCATTTGCTGCGTTAAGTATTGTTTTAGTACTTCTATAATTTTCTTCGAGTTTTATTATCTTAGCTCCTGGAAATTCTTTTTCGAAATTTAAAATATTGGAAATATCTGCTCCTCTCCAACCATATATACTTTGTGATTCATCTCCTACAACACATATGTTTCCATGAGCAGATGCAAGTAAACTTATAAACAAAAACTGGATTTTATTTGTATCTTGATATTCATCTACTAGTAAATATTCAAATTTATTTTGATAATATGATAAAATATCAGGATTATTTAAAAATATTTTTACTGTGAGCATTATTATATCATCAAAATCTATAGAGTTATTTTTAAATAAAATTTCTTCATATAGTTTATATATTTTAGAAATTTCCTCTTTTCTATAATCTCCAACAGACTCTTTTTCATATACACTTGCATTTTTCATATTATTTTTAGCATTACTTATTTCATAACCAACCGAACTTGCTGTATATTTCTTATCATCAATATTTAATTTTTTTATTATTTCTTTTATAACCTTTTCTTTATCAATCTCATCAAATATATTAAAATCTTTGCTATAACCCAGCACTCCTATTTCTCTTTTTAAAATTCTAACACAAACAGAATGAAATGTACCAAGCCATATATCATTTGAGCCTTCTTCTACTAAACTTGCTACTCTTTCTTTCATTTCTTTTGCCGCTTTGTTTGTAAAAGTTATAGCAAGAATCTGCCATGGTTTTACTATTTGTTGTTCTAATAAATATGCTATTTTATACGTAAGAACTCTAGTTTTACCGCTACCTGCACCTGCTAAAACAAGTACAGGACCCTCTGTATATTCTACTGCTTCTTTTTGTCTATCATTTAATCCTTCTAAAAATTTACTCATTTTCTACCTCTTACTTTCTTTTTTCTATTTGAATTACTCCTCCATAATCAACAATATCTTGTCCTTTAAAATCTATCAATTCAATATTTCTTTTTTTTAACATATTGACTAATTTATCTGCATATTCCTTGCCTATATTTCTTATATCACCAAAAACAATATATTTATCATCAATTCTTGTTGTCGCTCCTCCTATAAATCCAGACATTTTAGAATACTCATAATTTTTATTATCTTTTTTGTTTTTATCTTCTTTATTCCTTTCTTCTATATATTTGTCTTTTTTATTTATTAATTTTATATCTATGCATTCATTTGGTATATATAAAACTTCAAAATGTAATTTTACTAATTTATCTGCAATTATTTTATCTGATGTAACTATAGTTTCTTCATCTATATATGATATACTACAATTTGTATAACCTTGATTTATATTAATCTTTGTATAACCGTTTTTTTGAAGTAAATCTAGTACATGCGAATCTGTATATTTAAAATTATGTATTGCAATATTACTAGTAGTAAACACATTATATGCTATATCATATGGATAAGTAGATTGTAATATAGTAGAGCCTTCTACTATATTATATTTTTTTTTAATATTCTCTTCTAAATTATTATATATTGTCTTTTCCGCTATAACAGTATCACCAATTTTACAAAAACAAATATCAGTATGAGAGGAAATCTCTTCATATAGAGAGTCAATTCCTTTATTTAAAATATATCTGTATCCCATTCTATTAATATATTCTAAATATACTTTGTCTATTTTTTTATCTACTACAATTATCTTATCATCATTTTTCATTACAACATATCTCTTCTTCTTAACCATGCAAAAACTATTGTACTTACTATTATTGAAATACCAACGACTGAGTAAAATCCCATTTTACTTGTATCAAAAGGAAATTCCATATTCATACCTATAAAACTAGCGATCATAGTAGGTACAGCTATTATAACAGTAATGGATGTTAAAAAACGCATTACTCTACTTAGGTTGTTTGATACTATAGTACCAAATATATCTGTTATTCCATTTAATATTTCACTATATGTTTGTATCATCTCCATGGCCTGTACATTTTCTATTATTGTATCTTCTAATATGTCTTCATCTTCTTCATATAATTTTATAACCTTACCTCTATTTATTTTTTGCAAAACTGTTTGATTTGCTTTTATAGAAGTATTGAAATATATCATACTTTTTTCAAATTCAAGTAAATTCATCAGTTCTTTATTTTCCATTGTTTTTTCCATGTGTTTTTCAAACATTTCAATATCTCTACTAATATATGATATATACCTTATATAATCTTTTGCAATAGCATATAGTAGTTGAATTATAAATCTAGACTTTTTTTCTGTCTGAATCATATTCTTTTTATTAGTATTTATTATCATATCTATAACATCGCATTCTCTTTGTGATACTGTTATAAATAAATCATCAGCTACAATAATCATGCCAAGTGGTACAGTTGTGTATATTTTTTTATCGTCTTTTATCTCGGTAGATGCCACGTCTACTGTTATTAGCAATTCATCATCATCAGTATCTATATGTGCTTTTTCCGCTATATCAAGAGGATATCTAAGCATCTGCTCGCTTACAGATGTTGCCGTTACTATATTTGCAATTTCTTCTTCTGTCGGGGAGGTCATATTAATCCAGCATCCTTTAGTTATCTTATCTTGTCTTTCTAATTTCAATGTTTCTTGATTTGTTTTAAATATGTCCACCATAACCTATTCCTCCTTCGCACATGTGTATATTTTACACGTAAACTAGCAATTTGTCAATGAAAAAAGTATCATGTTTAATTATATAACATATCGAATCATATTTTATGTTAAAAAGATGTGGAAGTTTTTTAATTCTTCCACATCTTTTTATCATTTTATATATTTTCTGAATATCATTCTCATAAGATTCCAGTACGCTATTACAATTTTGCTTTTTTGATTTTTTGAACATGTTTTGTAGTAATTATAGAAATAATCAAAGTCTTTTTCAGAATTTCTACTGTCTTTGTTATACCATAATCCTTCCAATTCAACCATTTTTTGGGCTAACACAATAAGTCTAGCTTCATTTGAAAAAACAAGTGGATTGGATTTAGCTGTAATCTTTTTTACTTCCTTTAATAACATTACGACATTCTGACCAAACTTCTCCTTAATAACGGTATAATCTAATGTTTTGGGATATGTGCTATACAATATTGCTACGACTTTAATTTCATCTGTAAATTTACTATCTTGAGCAATTATTCTTAATATGTCTAAGTCCTGGTTCTCCCGAATGAAATTTGTGTAGTTAGTCATAAAATCACTCCTTTACTTTGGTAGATGGTTCTTTTACTTAAATTTATGTAAAACAAATAACAATTATTTGTATTTTAATTCTATCACATATTTTAATATTTTTCAAGCAAAACGGGCCATATATTAAATATAGCCCGCTTTTTTAGTTAAAAATTACATCCATAAGCATCTTTAGTTTTTCCATTACAAAACAATGTGGATTCATATTCTCCTTACATCTCTTGTATTTTTCAGAATATTTTGTATATACTGAATGTGCTTTAATCTGATGTCTTTTCTTCTTGATTAACACCTCTTCAAGTTCAATTATGAGTAGAGAGGATAAAATATACTTTGCCTCAACAGTCCCGGTTTTTCCGTCATTAAAATCATACGCTTCTTTTACAAGTCTTAATACTTTGTCACCAAACAGTTCTTTTATTCTGTTTTCATCCTTACTTAAGTCGTAGTCCCGAATGTCACAAAATATAATTGCTGCACAAATTATGTCATCATCAAGGGTGCCTTGCCGTTTCATTATGTTGTATATAATAATACTTTTGGTATTATCATCTACATAATCAATAGCAAGTTCAACTTTGTTAATTGCCATATAACTCACTCCTATCATATAAAGTACCGACAGCATAGTCTGCTTATCACATATTTAATTTTATAATATTATATGCTTTAACCATATAAAATGTTAAAATATATATCACTTTATATAATATATCTACATAGTAAGTGTACCACCCGGTGTATCTATTATAAGTAAAACCTTTTCTTCTTGTAAAGTATTAGCATTAATATATATTACAAAATCTTTATCGTCAATTCTTCCTTTAAATTCATAACATAATATTTCAGTTTTTGAATCAGTAGGAATTACTGCTAAATCTTCAGATATAACCTCTATATTTTTATTAAGTATTTGTTTTGCATCCTGAACCGAGTATTTTGCACTTAAATTTTCCCTTGTCGTATGGTTAAATATATATCCTTGGGTTTCTACTGAACATACCTGACCATCATCTAATGCTATCTTTACTTTAACTAAATCAGGATAAAGTATAACTCCGGTCTTGTACTGATGCATAATTTATTGTTGCCATATTTTCAGTTTTTAAATAATATGTATCTTTTACATTAGTAATGCCTAATTTCTCTAAAAATTCTATACCCAACTTTTTAGCATCATCCATAGATATTTTTTCTTCTTCAACATTTCTGTCACTTAACATTAAATACATTTTACAACCTTTTTTTGTAATATCCATTGAATAAATATTTTCTTTATCTTTTAACTTAACAGAATAGTTAAACAAATCTAATCTTCCTTGTGATTCTTGATTAAAAGTTATATATTCAATAGTTTCTTCTCCAAATATTTCTTTTATTTTTTCTTCTCCATCTTCTTTAGTACACTCTTCATCACTTACACCCTTAGGTTCTATATTTAATATATGATCAGAAAAAGCACCATCATATATTAATCCCTGATATGTTTGAAAGGTCTTTCCTATACTACCTATTCCATATTCACTCTCCGTATCTATATCTGTTGCATCCGGTAAGTTTTTATTTGCTTCTTTTTCTACTTCATTCCATTTTAATCTTCCTTCATTTAATCTATTATATATCTCATTTAAAACTTCCACGAAACTACCAGCTTGTTTATATATTTCTGATATTTTGTCATACTGTTCATCGCTAATTTTTTTATCTGCAATAGTTTGTTTCATAAGTGTATATGAATAATCACTTACTTGGGATAAATACTTAGATACATTTCTTACCGAATCCTGATTTACAGGAAGTTGAGATAAATTATCCTTTGCTAAATTTGCTTGTCGCCATATATCCGCAAGAGTTTGAGAAGTCAAATTTGGTGTAGTTGTAATCTGTAATTTTGCAAGCTCAACTTCAACGTTTTTCACATAGGATATTAGTTCATACATAGACTTATTATACATATCCTCATTTTGTTGTTTTTGTCTTTTATAATTATTAGTCATATCAAGTCCGAATATTAAAACGGCACCAAATATCATAAAAGAAATAACTCCTACTACTTTTTTATTAACTTTTTTCTTTGCTATATTAATTTTTTTTTCGAATTTTTCAATCATACCTAACTCTCCTTAGCAAATCTATGATTTCCAATAGTTGCAACTGTCTTAAGTGAAAAAAGCCATTTACTCTTTGCTGTTTTAGGATTATAGAAATATAAAGCCCCATTAGTAGGATCAGCTCCATTTAAAGCTTCCTGTGCCGCTTTATACACAGTAGAATCTTTAGAAATCGGCTTGTCAAATTGGCCATCTGTTACGCAAGAAAACTGTCCTTTTTGATATATAACACCAGCAATAGTATTTGGAAACTGAGGACTTTTAACCCTATTCATAACAACTGCGCCAACTGCAACCTGCCCTTCATATGATTCACCTCTTGCCTCTCCGTTTATAAGTCTGGCAAGAAGTTGTGCCATATCACTACCATCAGAAGAGGCCTTAGTACTAGTAGAACTAGCTGCTGTTTTTTTAGTACTAGTAGCAAACAAATTCTCAAAAATTTTTGATACTTCAGATTTATCATAATTTATTGAAATATATAAAAGTAAAAGGAGTAATAATACAAAAACGAAAAAGATTGTATATTTTTTAATAACCTTACTATACACAAAAAACCTCCATTTTTTATTATTTTTTGCAATATGATTATTAATATACAATCTTTAAATTATTTTATTATTTTATTATTTAACGTTATAATATAAGTTGTAAAATTACAAGTACTAAAACCCCTGGAAGTCCAAGTATTCCTGCGACAAGTGCTGTAACAATGTTAAAACTAATATATATTCCAACACCAGCAGCAAATACATTTACTAAATATATCATTACAAGTCCTGCAATTATATTTATCATAAGTTTTGCTATCATTTTAATGGGCCAAGAAAAAATTTTTGCAATTATTATAATGGCAATTACAACACCAATAAAAACAACATATTCCATATAGATCCTCCTCTACTTTAACAAACTTAATTTTCTTAGCAATTCTAAATAGTCATAATTCATCTTGATTATATCTTGTACATAATTATATAACTTATACTCATTTTTTTCAAGCTTTATTCTTTTAAAAACATAAACAAGTTTCATTTTATCACCTAATATATTATACTTGTCTTATTTTTTTTTAGAACGAAATTATTTTTAAATTTTTTTATTCATTTACAAACTTCGAGTAATTTTTTAAAAGATATATAATATAATATACTGTGCTTACACTTTATACATTACTTTAGATTGGAGGTAATTTTATGTCAGAAGAGAGAATCTGCAAACTTGCGGGTGGTCTTAATATAAGAGGACCAATACGGGATTTAAGCTTATTTTATGAAGACACACCTATTCTTTTAGGTTGTTCTGCATTTTCATATATAAGTGATAAATTCATTGTTTTAAAACAGTTAAATAATATCTATGTATTTCCTACTAATATTGTTAAAAATGATATACATCCTATAGCTGTATTTAATGCAAATGATTGCTCCCATATTGATGTAAAAGTTGGTAATACTCACTATGTTGTAACTAATAATTGTGAAATTATTATCAACTAATGCATAATATACCGCAAAAGCTCAAACATAATTGTTTGAGCCTTCTTTTTTTACTCTGAATATTCCATTTTATACCCTACAATATCAAGTGTATCTCCTTCTTGCATTCCAAGTTGTTTTAATTTTTCCATTACTCCCATGTTTTTTAATACTCTTTGCATATATTGTCTTGATTCTATATCAAATACATTTACTTTTCTCATTAATCTTTCAATAGGTTCACCATATACCCTAAAGCCTTCCTCCGTTTTTTGTACATGCCATTCTTGAGATAATTCATTATTTATTTCTTCTTCAACAAAAACTATATCTTCTTTTGGAATTTTTTCAAGTTCTATAGCAATATATTCTACTAATTCATCAAGTCCTAGTTTTGTTGCTGCTGATATCTTAAATAGCTTTAATTTATTTTTTTTACATATGACTTCTAGTTTTTCTAATGCTGTCTTATCATTTAAAATATCTATTTTATTCGCTACAACAATTTGTTTTTTATTTGCTAATTTCTCACTATAATGTTTTAATTCTTCATTTATTTTATATAAATCATCAATTGGATCTCTTCCTTCACTTGATGATATATCTACTATGTGAAGTATAAGTCTTGTTCTTTCTATATGTTTTAAAAAAGTATGTCCAAGTCCTGCTCCTTCACTTGCTCCTTCTATAATACCAGGAATATCAGCTACAACAAATGATTTACCGCTTTTAGGTTTTACAACACCTAAAGCTGGTTCTAATGTTGTAAAATGATAATCTGCTATTTTAGGTTTTGCGGATGATATATCAGATATTATTGTTGATTTACCTACATTTGGAAACCCAACAAGACCAACATCGGCAAGCATTTTAAGCTCTAGTTCTAAATGTCTTTCTATTCCTTTTTCACCTGCTTCTGCAAATCGTGGAACTTGTCTTGTAGAAGTTGCAAAATGTTGATTTCCTTTTCCACCTTTTCCACCTTGTGCTACAAGAAATACTCTTCCTTCTTCTGATAAATCAGCAATTATTTTATTTTTATCCGCATCTTTTACAATTGTTCCTTTAGGTACTGATATATATATGTCTTGTCCCGATTTACCTGTACATCTAGCTCCAGACCCATTTTTACCATTTGGTGCTATAAATTTTTTAGTATATCTAAAATCAAGTAATGTATTTACTCCTGAATCTACTTTAAAATATATATTTCCACCTTTGCCTCCATCTCCACCATCAGGTCCTCCATTTGCTACATATTTTTCTCTTCTAAATGAGATAGCTCCGTTTCCGCCATCTCCTGCTTTAACTGTTATTTTTACATAATCTATTAACATGTGTTCTCCTTTATACTTTTATTTCCCTATTTGTTAGAAAAATAATCTATTTTCATAGCCTCTTTAACTTTTCTTATAGTTTCTTTTGCAACTGCTCTTGCTTTTTTAGTTCCTTCTTCTAATATTTGACTTACTAATTCAGGTCTTTGTTCATAATATCTTCTTTTTTCCCTTATAGGTTCGATTGTTTTGTTTATTGATTTAGCAAGTTGTTTTTTACAATCTACACATCCTCTTAATCCATTTCTACATTCATAAAATATCTTTTCTTTTTCTTCCTTGCTAAATATATTGTGATAATATCCAACCATACATTTATCAGGATCTGCTTTATCATCTTTTCTTATCTTAGTTTTATCTGTAACTGCATTCATAACTTTTTTTGTAATTTCTTCTTCAGTATCAGCTAAATATATTGCATTATTCAAACTCTTACCCATTTTATTATTTCCATCAAGACCTTTTACTCTTGCAACATTTCCAACTAATGCTTCTGGTTCTGTTAAAACTTCACCATATATACTGTTGAATTTTCTTACTATTTCTCTTGCTTGCTCAATCATTGGAAGTTGGTCATCACCAACAGGTATAACTTGAGCTTCAAATGCTGTTATATCTGCAGTCTGACTTACAGGATACCCTAAAAATCCATATGTAACTGAACCACCATCTTCTCCAAATAATTCTTTTTTTTGCTTAATTTCAGTTTTAACAGTAGGGTTTCTCTCAAGTCTTGCTATTGTAACTAAATTAGAATAAAAAACAGTAAGTTCTGCTATTTCAGGAATTGCAGACTGTACTAAAAATGTAGTTTTGTTTGGATCAATTCCACAAGCAAGGTTATCCATTGTAACTTCATATACATTTTTTCTTACTTTTTCCGGATTATTAAAGTTATCGGTCAGTGCTTGGACATCAGCAATCATTATATACTCATCGTATTCATCTTGTAGTTTAGCTCTGTTTTGTAATGAGCCAAAATAATGTCCTATATGTAATCTTCCTGTAGGTCTATCTGCTGTTAATATTCTTTTTTTCCCTTCCATAAAAACTCCCCATTCTTTTTTTAGTTTCACTATATCATTATATATTAATTTTGCTCAAAAATCCAGTATATTAGCTTTTTTTATACCAATATATGCTATATTTTATCTTAAATTTTGTTTATCGTAATTTTTTCATAGCCCTCATCTTCTATTTTTTCTTTTATATAATCTATAGCAATTAAGCTATTATCATATTCAACATATACTGTTTTATCTTCTAAACTAACTTTAACTATTTTTATTCCATCTATATTTACTAAAGAACTATATATAGCATTTTTACAATGTTCACATGCCATATCTTCTACTTTTAATGTTATTTTTGTTATATTTTCCATTATTTTTCCTCCTCTACTTTAAATTTATTTAAACTAAGCGAATTAGTTACTACTGATACTGAACTAAATGCCATAGCACCTGCTGCTATTATTGGATTTAAAAAACCAAATGCAGCACAGACTATACCTATAACATTATATATAAAGGCCCAAAATAGATTTTGTTTTATTTTTTTCATTGTAAGTTTTGATAGTCTAATAGCTTCTACAACAAGATTTAAATTGCCGTTTACAATTGTTATATCCGAAGCTTCATTTGCAATATCTGTACCGTTACCCATTGAAATACCTATATCTGATATAGTAAGGGCAGGTGCATCATTTATACCATCTCCCACCATTGCAACTACTTGTTTTCTATTTTTTAAATCTTCTATATATTTTGCTTTATCTTTAGGGAGTACCTCAGCATATACATTTTGTATATTTAATTTATTTGCAACATATTTTGCAACTAAAACATTATCTCCTGTTATAACAAAAGGAGTGATGTTCATTGAATTTAATCTTTTAATAGTAGAATATGCTGATTCTTTTATCTCATCAGCTACACTAATAACTCCAATACATTTTGAATCTTTTGATATAATTACTGTAGTTTTACCTTGACTCTCTATTTTTTCTATTTTCTTATTAACATGTGATATATCAATGTTATTATCTTTCATTAAGGCCCTATTCCCAACCAATATATTACTACCATTATACATTGAAAATATACCTTTTCCTGGTATTGCTTCAAATTTATCTGGTTCTTTTATATATTCTGATTGTTCTTTTACATATTCATATATTGCTCTACCTATTACATGCTCTGATTTTTTTTCAGCAATAGCAACTATTTTTAATAACTCTTCACTTGTTATGTTCTCTAATGTTATAATATCTGATACAGTTAATTTTCCCTTTGTAAGAGTACCAGTCTTATCAAAAACTACGACATCAATTTTTTCAATTTTTTCTAGAAATTCTCCACTTTTTATAAGTATAGAGTTTTGAGCTCCTTTACCAGTTGCAACCATAATTGCAGTTGGAGTTGCAAGACCTAGTGCACAAGGGCATGATACTACAAGTACTGATATTGCATTTATAAAAGAAAGAGTAAAGTTATTTGATATAACAAGCCATAATATAAAAGTTACTATTGATATCACCATAACTGAAGGCACAAATATAGCTGAAACTTTATCTACAATTTTTTCAATCTTTGCTTTTGAATTTTGAGCTTCTTTTACCATAAAAATAATTTGTGATAAAACAGTATCATTACCAACAGATGTCGCTTTTATTTTTAAAGTACCATTAGTATTTATTGTACCGCCAATTACATTGTCATTAACATTTTTACTAACCGGCATACTCTCTCCTGTAATCATTGATTCATCTATTGAAGATTTACCCTCTATTACAATAGCATCAGTTGGAATTTTTTCTCCAGGTTTTACTATAATAATATCAGATACCATAATTTTTTCTATATCTATATATTCTTCTTTTCCTTCTTTTATAACCAATGCTTTACTAGGTTTTAATTTTAAAAGTTCACGTATTGCATTTGATGTTTTAAAATTGGATTTTGATTCAAAATATTTTCCAAGTAAAACTAAGGATATAATCATAGTAGAAGAATCAAAATATAAATGTTTAATATCTCCTGTTGTTATAGTCATAATCATCATATATACACTATATAGATATGATGCAGTTGTTCCAAGAGATACTAATACATCCATATTTGTGCTACCTGATTTTAATGCAAAAAATGCATTTTTATAAAATCTATATCCTATTACAAATTGTACTATAGTCGCTAAAAAAAATTGTACATATTGGTTTGATATTACTTGTAAGTCAATACCAAACATATGTAATATCATGTTTAAAAAAATAGGAAATGTACATATAATACTAACAAATAGCTCATATTTTCTACGTTTTAACTCTTCTTGTTTTTTAATAGTATCTTCTATATCATTTTCTTTAATATCTTCTTTTGCTCCATACCCTAACGATTCTACTGTATTAATTATCTTATCTATGTTTGTATTATCATCATATTCTACTTTCAACTTTTCTAATGGCAAATTGACTTCTGCTTTTTTTATTCCTTCAAGTTTATTTAATTTTTTTTCAATTCTAAGTGCACAGGCACTACATGACATTCCAGTTATATTTATATTTTTAGTATTTTTCATACCCATCACCTCTTTATTTATCTAGTTTATCTACTATATATAATTATTATACCAAAAGGATACATCAAAGTAAATAAATATATAGTTATATAAAAATATTTCACTTAAAATACACATTTTGTTAAAATATTTCATTTTTTATTGACATATATGTAAACCATGGTATAATTTAAGTATAGATAAATGTATAAAGTGTCAATATTTGTGACACTTAAAAAAATTAATTAGGAGGCTTGTTTAATGAGTAAACAAATCAAAGCATCAATTAGTCCACTACATCCAGAAGTTACCGGTTCCTGTATGAAGCTCTGTATTCATCTTCCAAATGGTCACAAGGAAATTTACCTTATTGACTGTGGCCTTTTTCAAGAACCCGAATATGATGGCTTGAATTATGAACCAATTAAAAACTGCAACAACATTAATGCAGTTTTAGTGACCCACGGTCATGTTGATCATATTGGTCGGTTACCTTTCCTTATCCGTTGTGGATATCGTGGACCTATTTATGCAACTCATGAAACTGTTGAAATCTCAAAGATATCCCTTTTTGATTGTTACAAGGTAAAAGCAAAAGAAAAAGTTTCACTTTATGATGAAAATGATGTTAAAAATTCCATTCTTAAGTTAAGAGGCGTTGAATTTTTAAAAGAATTCAAATTAAGTGAAACTACAAATGTTACCTTTATACCAAATGGTCATGTGCTTGGAGCAGCAATGATTTATGTTACTGTTTCATATCAAGGCAAAAAATCTCGTAATTTTTTATTTACAGGCGACTATAAAGCATCCAACTTCTTTTTTGATGTTCAAAACTTTCCAGAATATCTTAAAAATAAACCTGTGACAGTGATAACAGAGTCAACGTATTGCGATCCAGAAAAAGAAGTAACAAATTCTGAAACATCATTTAAAGACAGTATGAATTCTCTTGTAAGTGAGAAAAAAGACATCATTCTTCCGACAATTTCACTTGAGAGATTACCGCTTGTACTTTCTAAAATAAAAGAAATGCAAGACAAAAATCTTTTAGATGACTACAGCATAGTAGTTGACAGTGCTCTTGGACTGGAATATTTAAACAAAATATATATTCCTCTCTTCAAAGATAAATTTTTGCCACATTCTTTAAGGACAATCCATGATGCATTTGAGAGAAATGACTTTATTGCAAGCAAAAAGCCGAAAATAATTCTTTGTTCATCTGGTATGTGTGATAATGGTTTAGCTCCATTTTACCTTTCTAATTTTATTTCAAAAGAAAATGCAGCGGTATTAATTACATGTTATTCTCCAAAGCAAACTCTTGCATATAAACTTTTGAATAATAAAGGGACAGTATGCATCGACTTTCAAAAATACTTTGTAAAAGCTAAGATATTAAAGACTTCTGAATTTTCAAGTCATGGCAATGAAGAAAGTCTTATAGATCTCTTCAGCGCTTTAAATGTTACCGGTTTTTTTGTAAACCATGGAACCAGCACTGCCAAAGAACATTTTGCAAATTTACTTGCAAGTAAATTTAATGTTTTTGCTACTTCTATTGACAGAGGATATACTTACTACGTGCACAGTAATAATATTATTTCTTCAAGAGAAAATTCTCACATTAAAACAACTGGAATTGATTTTCTACCTTCATCAAACAAACACTTAAAAAAAGTATGCAAATATTGCAAAAAGAAAAAAGCAAATACAAAATACTAAAAACAATGGTACCTAGAATATATTTCTGGGTACCTATTTTATATAAAATAAAAAGAAGTAAAAATTTAAAATTAATTACTTCTTTTATAATTTTATATTCTACTATAATATATTATTCTGCAGGATAAACACTTACTTTTTTATCATCTCTACCTTTTCTTTCGAATTTAACTACACCATCTACCATAGCAAATAATGTATCATCTTTTCCTTTTCCTACATTTGTTCCTGGATGTATTTTAGTTCCTCTTTGTCTATATAATATATTTCCAGCAAGGACAAATTGTCCATCTGCTCTTTTTGCACCTAATCTTTTGCTTTCACTGTCTCTACCATTTTTTGTAGAGCCACCACCTTTTTTATGTGCCATTTAAATTCCCTCCTTTATGGTCATTTTATTTATGCATTATGCATTTTCTACTTCTTTATCTTCTTCGGCTTTCTTTGCTTTTGAAGCAGTTGATATTTTTTCAATTTGTATTTTAGTATATGGTTGTCTATGTCCCCTCATTTTTCTTTCATTTTTCTTAGCTTTATACTTAAATACTAATACTTTTTTGTCTTTACCATGACCGATAACTGAAGCTTTAATTTTTGCTCCCTTTACATATTCTGTTCCAATTGTTGTTTTTTTATCATCAGATATTAAAAGAACTTTATCAAAGATAACTTCACTACCCTCATCAGCCTCTAATCTGTCTACGAAAACTATATCACCTTCTGATACTTTATATTGTTTTCCACTAATTTCAACTATTGCGTACATCTGTACACCTCCCTTAAACTCTATCTTGCTCTCGCCATTAAGGTAGCTTGCGCTTTTAATACCTTTTCTGTGCGGAATACAATGTATATTGTAACATTATTTTTTAGCTTTGTCAAGAAATTCATTCAATTTCTCATCTACTTTATGATTATTTTGTGATAATGTCTTAATAGTTATTTTAGGAAAATGTCCCGAA
>CAZQJQ010000018.1:0-28786 GCA_964593045.1 uncultured Clostridiaceae bacterium | reverse complement strand
CACAATAAAAAAATAAATAAAATTAATGATATAAAAAAGGATAATATTTTATACTCAGTTGGAATAAAGATAATAAGAATAAAAGTACAAAATAATTATAATTTAGAAGAAATAGAAAATAGAATAAAAGTAAAGTTATCCGGGATAAGCAATTAAAAGTGTTTTTTACATTAGTATATATGCAAGAGATTAGTTATTATATTTATTATATCATTTCGCAAAATAATAATTTTGTGAAAAAAGGAGTAAAATCATTGACAAAGTATATCTATATATGATATTATATCGTATATAGATAATATGTCAATATTTTTATATGGTTTTACCAATATACTATATTAAATATATACATATTAATAATCTTCATTTCGTTTTCTAATATATATTCATATTTTTTGTATATATATTATTTATACTCATGCAATTTTTAAATGTTTTAGTATATATTAGATTTTAGGCATATTTTAGGAATAAAACTATACACCTGTATAAATAAAAATGTCTTAAAATCGATTCTAGGACGTCGTTTTTTGGAGGTGTTTTAATTGTACGATGATGTACCGTTATTAGTAAGAGATTTCTTAAAATATATTAATGTTAGTAAAAATAGATCAAAAAATACAATCAAAGAATATTATTATGATTTAAGAAAAACATTTAAATATTTAAAAAAAGAAAAATCAAATTTAAATGTAGATTATGATAATGTTATAATTAGTGACATAGATCTAGAATTTATAAAAAACATTTCATATGATGATTTACTTGGATATATAAATTATTTATCGTTTATAGACAAACCCGTAACTAGAGCTAGAAAAATTGCAACATTAAAATCTTTTTTTAATTTTCTTTGTTTTAAACAAAAAGTTTTAAAAATAAATCCTACAGTTGATTTAGAAACTCCAAAACTTGGGAAAAGATTACCTAAATATCTTACATTAGATGAAAGTGTTGCCCTACTCCACTCTGTTGAAGGAGAATTTAAAGAAAGAGACTATGCTATTATTACTATATTTTTAAATTGTGGATTAAGACTTTCTGAGCTTGTAAATATAGATTTAAACAATATTAGGGACAACAAGTTAAATGTTATAGGTAAAGGTAATAAAGAACGAGAAATATACCTGAATGAGGCCTGTATTACAGCTATAAATGCCTATATTAAAGTACGTACTAAACATATCCCTATAATAAAAGATAAAAATGCATTATTTTTATCAAAAAGAGGAAATAGAATTAGTTGTAGAATGGTAGAATTACTAGTTAAAAAACATATATTAAAAGCTAATCTAGATCCTAAAAAATTTTCACCACATAAGTTAAGGCACACAGCTGCAACCCTTATGCATAAACATGCGGGTGTAGATATTCGTTCACTACAACAAATTTTAGGTCATGAATCAATATCTACTACAGAAATATATACGCATGTTGATAGTGAACAAATAAAAGAAGCTATGGAAAGCAATCCTCTAAATAATTTATAATCCTGTATATACAAAATATAAACCAAATATTATTATAGCTATTCCAAATATAATCTTTAGCACATTAACTGTTGTATTTGCTTTTTTAGAATTAATAAATTTTTCAAAGAATGAAATTGAAAAACCAGCTATTAAAAATATTACAATATGTCCTAAGCCATAACATAATAGCATTAATAATCCAAAAACTAAATTAGATTTTACTGTAATTAATGAAAGTATAACAAGTAATATTGGTGTTGTACACGGAAGTGAAATAAACCCACTGATTACTCCCATGAAAAGGGCTCCTAGTAACCCTTTTTTATTTTTCTTTAATTTTGTCACTTTACATGCTGGTATTTTAAATATATTTACAATTTGTAGACCAAGTAAAATTAAAATTACCCCCAATATTAGATATATAAAATTACCAAATATATGTAATGATACTCCAAGAATAGAAAATATTATTCCTAAACTTATAAAAGTAATTAATATACCGATTGAAAAAAATATAGTGTATTTTACTTTATTTTTTGAACTTTCTTCACCTGGTACTATGTATACAAGTAATAACGGTATCTGAGATATTACACATGGTGAAAATGAGAATATAAGACCTGATATAAAAGCAATGAATGGAGCAAGTATATAATTATTAAGTAAAATATTCTCAAAATTAGATACAAGCTCTATCATTTAGATACCCCCAATTTTTGTTCTAGTACATCTAAAATTTCTTCTTCTGTCATATATCCTACAATTCTAGTTATAAGCTTACCGTCCTTATCAAAAAATAACTGAGTAGGTGTTTGACTTATATTATACTTTTTTGCTTCACTATAATTTTCATTTGCATTTATAACTACTATATTTACTTTATCTTTAAATTCAGTAGTAAGTTTTTCGATTGTTGGCTCCATTGCTTCACAATAATAACAATTATTTAATACAAAATGTTTAACTGTAGGTAAACTTTCGATATTACTTACCTCATTACTTTCTTCATAAATATCTACATCACTTACATTTGTATTATCTGTATTAGTGTCAAATACATTATTTTTAAGCATATACATACCAGCAATTATCAAAAGTATCAGAACCACAACAATTATTTTAATTATATTCTTTTTCATAATACCACATCCTTTAGTAGTTGTATATTAACATATAATGATGTTAATGTCATACAATATAACTAATTATTATAATCTGGTATGTTTATTACTTGTCCAACATATATTTCACTAGTATTTAAATTATTAATAGATTTAATATCATAAATAACATTTTCTATATTTAAGTTACTATTATTTTTACATATTTTTTTAGAGATAGACCATAAAGTTTGATTTTCACTTACTACATATTCGTTGGTTTTTATTTCTTTTTTACCAAAACTATATGAGTTTATTAGTGAAAAACCAGCTATTATCACAAACATAATTAGAATATTTCTAGAAAACACCTTTACATTGATTCTCACTTTCCTATTTTTTCTTATATTTTTCATAACATCACCTCTAAACATTTGTTCGTTTGAAGATATTATATAATATGAACGAATGTTTGTCAATGTTTTTTTAAAAAAAACTTAAAAAAAACGAAAATTTGTTCTTTTTTAAGTTTTTCTAAATATATCTAAAATTTCAGTTTCTTTATCTTGATCTATTAGAATATTTATATTTACTAAATCAGCATAATCTATTTTCAATATTTTAATTAAATCTTGCTCTAAATATTCTTTAATTTTATTTTGAATTAATTCAAAACTAGCATAATTAAAACTAAAATTAAACTCTTTATATATAATAATATTTACAGTATTACATTTTTTTAAAGCCTCATTTGTTACACTAAAATATGCTCTTGTTAGTGGCCCACTTCCAAGTAGAATACCTCCAAAATATCTAACTAGTACAATACATACATTAGTAATTTTTTTTGTATCAAGAAGAGATATTATAGGTTTTGCAACAGTTCCTTGTGGTTCATTATCTTCATCATATTTTGTTATAAGTTGTTTATTTAAATTTAAATACGAGTATATATAACATATGTGGCGTGCACTTTTATTTTCTTTTTTAATCAATTCAAGGTATTTTAGTGCCTCTTCATTTGAAGATATTTTATATATATATGCTATAAATTTTGATTTTTTTATTTCTATATCATAACTAGATATTTCTTGATACTTTGATATATAGTTTTCTTTACTATTTAAGGTATAAAAATTCATAGAAACTCCTTTAAAAATTAACCGACACAATGAATAATGCCGGTTAACTATTTACTATTTATATTCGTACTTTGGTTTTGTCTTACCTAGTGTAACATCTTTATTAATTATACATTTTGCTATTTTTTTATTAGAAGGAACTTCATACATTGCATCAATCATTATATTTTCTATAATTGATCTTAAGCCTCTTGCACCAGTTTTTCTTTCTAAAGCTTTATCAACAATTACATCAATTGCATCATCTTCAAATATAAGATCCACCCCATCCATTTTAAATAGTTTTTTATACTGCTTAATTAATGAATTTTTAGGTTTTGATAATATATCAATTAAAGCATTTTTTGATAACTGTGTCAGTGATGTTATAACAGGTAGTCTTCCAACAAGCTCAGGAATTAAACCATATTTTACTATATCATGTGGAGTTACTTGAGAAAATATTTTTCCATAATCAATATCTTTTTTTTCTTCTATTTTTGCACCAAATCCCATAGTTTTGGTATTAATTCTAGACTCAACTATTTTTTCTAGTCCGTCAAATGCTCCCCCACATATAAATAATATATTTGTTGTATCTATTTTAATAAACTCTTGTTGAGGATGTTTTCTTCCTCCTTGAGGTGGTACGTTTGCTACCGTTCCTTCAATTATTTTAAGTAATGCCTGTTGTACTCCTTCTCCACTTACATCTCTTGTTATAGAAGGATTTTCAGATTTTCTAGCTATCTTATCTAATTCATCAATATAAATAATACCTTTTTCAGCTTTTGAAATATCAAAATCAGCAGCTTGTATAAGTCTTAAAAGAATATTTTCAACATCTTCTCCGACATATCCTGCTTCAGTAAGAGTAGTAGCATCAGCAATTGCAAAAGGAACATGTAATATTTTGGCAAGAGTTTGAGCAAGAAGAGTTTTACCACTTCCCGTAGGTCCTAAAAGTAATATGTTACTTTTTTGAATTTCTACATCATCTATTTTTTCTAAATTTTGTATTCTTTTATAGTGATTATATACTGCAACAGATAAAAATTTTTTTGCATCATCTTGACCTATTACATATTCATCAAGTATATGTTTTATTTTTTCAGGAGATGGTAATTTGTCACTTTCAATTAACTGCTTAGAAGATACTTTTTTCTTATTTTGTTCTTTTAAATCATCTTCAATTATTTTATGACAAGTTTCAATACAATCATCACATATAAATACACCTTCTGGGCCTGCAATAACTTTGTTTACCTCTTGTTTTGATCTACCACAAAATGAGCAGTAAATAAAATCATCATAAAATTCATTAGACCCTCTTTTCGTTTTTTTTGCCATAATTATTTCTCCTTGACTATATCATTAATATTATTCATAACTTCATCAATTAGTCCATACTCTTTTGCTTCTTCAGCTGATAAAAAATTATCTCTATCTGTATCTTTTTCTACCTCTTTAAAAGGTTTTCCTGTTCTTTCACTTAAAATTTTATTTAGTTTTTCTTTTATTTTTAAAATATATTCTGCATGTATTTTTATATCACTAGCTTGACCTTGTGCACCGCCTAATGGCTGATGTATCATAACAGTTGAGTTTGGTAGAGCATATCTTTTTCCTTTTGCTCCAGCAGCAAGTAAAAATGCTCCCATACTTGCAGCCATACCAACACAAATTGTACATACATCTGATTTAATGTATTGCATTGTATCATATATGCCCATTCCTGCAGTTACACTTCCACCAGGGCTATTGATATATAGGTATATATCTTTACCAGGATCTTCTGCATCTAAGAAAAGTAATTGCGCAACTACAAGAGATGCAGTAACATCATTTACTTCATCAGATAAGAATATAATTCTTTCTTTTAAAAGTCTTGAATAAATATCATATGACCTTTCACCTTTACTTGTTTGTTCAATAACCATTGGAACTAAACTATTTTTCATATTTATACCCCCCATACTAAAATTAATATAAAATTATTACTATTTTTCAACTGAAGAATCTACTATTAATTTTAAAGTTTTATCTTGAATTAATTTTTCAGACATATAGTTTCTAACATTAGGATTTTTCTTTAAATCATCAGAATTTTCATTACCATATTGTTTTGATAATTCTTCAATTTTTTCATCAACTTCATTATCTTCTACAGTTACATTTTCTTTATTTTTTACATATTCAAGTGCTAATTTTAACTTAACATCTTTTATTGCATTTGGTCTAAACTGAGTTCTTAGATCTTCTAAATTTGTGTTTAACATTTCTAAGTATTTGTCAATTGTTAAACCTTGATAAGATAAATTAGAACCAAACTGTTCAATACTTTCATCAATTTGAGACTCAACCATTGAATCAGGTATTTCAGTCTCAACATTTTCAATTAATTTTTCAATTACCTTAGCTTCTTTATCAGCTTTTGCTTGATTTTTTTTCTGTTCTAATAGTTTTTCTTTTACAGATGCTTTATATTCTGTTAAAGTTTCAAATTCAGATACATCTTTTGCAAATTCATCATCTAATTTAGGTAGTTGTTTTTCTTTTATAGAATTAAGTTTTACTTTAAATGTAGTCTCTTTTCCAGCTAAATCTTTCATGTGATAATTCTCAGGAAACGTTGTTTTTATTTCTTTTTCATCACCTGTTTTCATTCCAATTAATTGCTCTTCAAAACCTGGAATAAATTGACCACTACCTATTGTTAAGTCAAAACCTTCACCTTTACCACCTTCAAATGGAACTCCATCTAAGAAACCTTCAAAATCTATATTAGAGATATCTCCATTTTTTAATTCTCTATCTTCAACTGGGATAATTCTTGCATTTTTATTTCTTGTTTCTTCTAAATCTTTATTTACATCTTCTGCTGTTACTTTAACAGATATCTTAGGAATTTCTATTTCTTTATATTCCTTTAAAGTAATTTCTGGTTTTACATAGAAAGTAAGGGTATATATTGTATCCTTATCTTTTCCTATTTGTAATATATTAAGTTCTGGTCTAGAAACAACTTCAAATTTTTCTTTTTCTACAACCTTCATAAAATCTTCATCAATAGTATCTTCTACAACAGACTGAAATAGTACACCTTCTCCATACATTTTTTCAACAACTGTTCTTGGTGCTTTACCATTTCTAAATCCTGGTACTTTAAAATACTTTGCATTTTTAGCAAATGTAACATCAAGATTCTTAATAAAATCTTCTTTTTTCATTGTAAATTCAACAACTACTTCTGATTTTTCTTTTTTTTCAATTTTATAACTCATTATAATTCCTCCATTAATTGTCTTTAAGTTTGACTATATAATTATATCATAAATTTTTTTTTTTTTCAAGAGTGAAAAAAATCATTATTTGTTGCAATTCTAAACATTTTTTATTCATATTGTAAATTGTATAAGAAAACAATATGATATTTTGTATAAATATTTTACATAATATTGTAATTAAAATAAAACTATGATATAATACAAAATCATAGAAAAATTGCAAAAACAATAAATTTATTAATTTGGAGGGATATAAATGTTTAGAACTTTGTTTTTAACTAATTATTTGAGCATTCCGCAAAACCTGGTAGAAACATTTAAAAAAGCAAAACGTTCACAAGGCACAATATACATGGCAGTAAACCCTAATTTTAAAAACTGTATTACTGCAATAATAAACAATAATTGTGACAAAATAGTTTTTGAAAATGCATATATTGCATCAAAACCAAGTAAAAGTGTCTTAGGAATCGAATGTATTTCAACACTTGCAGACAGAATCTTATTTCCAGATACATTTTCAAATGAGCATATAACAAAAGAAAATGATATTATTTTTTACATTAATATAGAAAATAACATATCATTTTTAGAAAATGTAAATGGTCATACAATTTTACTACCTAGCAAAGACAGTATATATGACTTTGAAGATACAATCTCAGAAAATTTCAAAAAAATAATTAAGTATGACACAAGAATGATAGGTGATGTTGATTTTATATTATCAACAAGGAAAGAAAACTCAGTATTAGAAACAACACCTAATTTAGATCTTATAATTTAAAAAAAATATAAAAACCGCCAAAAGGCGGTTTTTTCTATTTAAAAATTTTATCACTTATATCAGAAATTGCAGGTATATCATAGTGTATACCTTTTTGATAATATGTAACTCCTGCAACGATGCTAAAAACTATAAGTAAAATATTAACAATATTTAGTACTAATCCTAGATATGGTATTCCTGTAAATGAAACAATATTAGAAATTAATGAAATAACTGCTAATATTATAAAGATTGTACCAGACTGTTTATATTCTTTTTTCTCTTCTTCATTAGAATCTTTTATAACATAATAAAAGATTAGACCTAATAAGGGTATAATATATGCAATAAGAACTTTTGATTTACTTGACATCTTTTCCATTTTTAATCCTCCATTTTAATAATGTATAATATATAAATTTCCCATATAATAAAAAAGTAAGTGGGAATACTATAATAATGAGTTTATTAAATTTAATACCTATACTATAATTAAATATAAGAAAATTGTAGAATGCTCTTGTCATTCCACAACCCCAACAATGTACATGAAATATAGCTGTATATATGCATGTTCCTCTATTGCTAGAAATTAAAATATACAATATTGGTATTAATATTATATATGTAATGATTACGATAAATATTGTAATCATTACATATTTTTTTTTATTTCGATTTAATTGTATTTCCTTCTGCATCTGTAAACTTACTAGTAATTATCATTATTAAGTCTATTAAAGTCCATATGCCACATCCACCACATGTAAGTAGCATTAATATACCAGTTCCTGTTTTTCCTACATAAAATCTATGTATTCCTAAAGAACCTATAAACAAACATAATAATAATGTTGTTAACCAATCTTTATTGCTCATTATTATCCCCCCTCTATTATACAAAATAAGAATAACACATAAAGTACACATTGTCAACTTTTTTTTACTTTTTTTGTCACATTTTGTAAATTTAACTCAGATAATCTTCTATAATCTTATACATCCAAGATGATGAGCCTGTATACCAAGTCCAGCCACCTCTTCCAATATGTTCAGAATTAGTATATACATCAGCAGCAACAACATATGGTTCAACCATATATATATCTGCTTTTTCTTTAGTATCACTATGTGATATTGGATTTAAAAATTTTAAAGTTTCAATTCCTTTTTCTTTATTACCTAATTCAAAATATGCTTTTGCAAGCCAAGTTGCAGCATGAGTATATTGTCCGCCATTTTCCCTTGTACCTGGTACATATGCTTTTATATATCCAGGGTTATTTTTAGGTTTATCAAATGCAGGATATAACAAACTAACAATCATATTATCTTTATCTACTAGATATTTATCTGCTGTTTTTAAACTTAGTTCTAGTTCATCTTTTAAATCAGGATAATCTTTTAGTGCTATTACTGCCCATGCTTGTGAAATTAAATCAATTTTACATTCTGCATTTCTACTTGCACCTAATACATCTCCATTTTCAAAAAAAGCTCTTACAAAATGCGTTTCATCCCATGCATTTGCTATAATACTATGTTTAAACATATGTCTATGTTTTTCACATATATGTACCATTTCATCATCATTTTTCATTTTTGCAATTTTAGAGAATCTATCTAATAGGTCCATCATAAATAATGTTAGCCATACAGATTGGCCACGTATATTACTAAATCCATCATTCCAGTCTCCATCTCCTATATCAAGTAATCCATTTTTTTCATTTATTCTAGAAAGGCCATAGAGTATTGCTCTTTTTGAATGATCATATACACTATCTTCTTTATCAATATTTAAGAAAACATCATATAGTTCTCTCATATTACCCATTTCTTTATCTTCTAAGTATTTTGTATTTATATCTAAAATGTCAGTATCTGAAGTGATTTTAACATATTCAGTAAGCACATATGGTAACCATAAATAATCATCACTAAAATATGTTCTAATACCTGCGTTATTATGAGAGTGCCACCAATGTAATACATCTCCTTTTTCAAATTGCTTACTCGAATGAAGTATTATTTGCTTTTTTGTCATATCTGGTCTTGTTCTAATTAAAGATAAAGTATCTTGTAATTGATCTCTAAATCCTATTGCACCACCTGCCTGATAAAATCCAGTTCTTGCATATAACCTACAAGCAATTGTTTGGTATAATAACCAACCATTAGCCATTATATCTATATATTCATTAGAAGTTTTAAGGTCTTTACATACTAATTCTTGCCAATATTTTTTTGTTTCATTATATTTTTTCTTAATTGAATCAATTTTTAAATATTCAGCAATTGTAGTATCAATATTATCTTCTGATTTTTCTTCAGCACCTAAAATAATTGCAAAAGAAGTTTTAGAGTTAGCCATAAGTTTGATATTAACTTTTACTGTATAATTATCAGTATCATATGATATGTCAATCATATCATCATTTATATTTTTTACAACATTCGTAAATATAACATACTTTGAAAATTCTTTATTATATGGATTTTTCAAGCACATTTTATCATTTATTTCTTTACATAATACATATTCTTGATCTATTTCTTTACTAACTCCAAGTATTGGATCTAATATATAATCAATATTTAAATTTTTTGTTTCACTAGATTTATTTTCTAATGTTATATATTGCACTTTTATATTTTTATCCATTGGTACAAATATATTCATTTCTTTTTTTACATTATCTTTTTCTTCAAAAATATTTACATAGCCAAATCCATATACAACATTATAATCTTCTTCAAAAATTCCCTTAAATTTCTCTCCTGCTTCAAAATTTACCCAGTTATTACACCAGTTAGTAAGCTTAAATTCTCTACTATTTTTGAAATATGTATATACCGTACCTTTATTTGAAATTACAGTGCCAAAATTTTCATTTGAAAGGATATTACACCATGGAAGAGGTGTATTTTGATTTAGTATGACATATTCTTTTTTATCACTAGTAAATCCACCATATGAATTAAAAGCAATAAGGGTATTCTCATTAATCTTCACTTTCTTCCACCTCTTTTTCATCCACTTCATAATATTTTTCATTATCTTTTTCAAAAAACTCATCAATATCAGTAATATATTTCTTTGATAATAATGTAAATAGATTTATCTCACTATTATTTAAATTATTTATATTTAAAACATATATATTTCCATTAGTATAATCCATGTATCTTGCTCTATCTACCCTCATTTTTATATATGTGTAAATTGGACCATTTTCAAGAATTTCCTCATCTACAAGTATTACTATATCTAGTGCTATTTTTCTATTTTTCGAATAGTCCATAAATTTAATTGTTTCATCAACAATACCAGAGTCTTCAATTTTATTTACATATACAAGAATTATTGGTAGGTCTCCAGATATTGAATATTTCCAAAGCATTGATTGGTTTAAATTTTCATTCCAATATGTACTCATATCAATATTTGGTTTTTCAAATAATATTTCTTTTAGTATTTGATTATATTTCATTGCTATTCCTGGTTTTAATTCTAAATATCTTGCTATTACATTACCAAGCTCAAATCCAAATTTATATTGTTTATCTAATGTTTTATCATCCATATTTACAACGGCATTAGAAATCTTGTATTTATTATCTTCTACACCGGTCACATAGTAGAATTCCTGTCTTTCATGTGGATCTAGTATAATTGATGTTCTATATGATAATATTGGCCACAACGGGTATCTTGAAATATTTGTATCGTATGCAGTTTCTTTTATAGAATTTAATTTTGATTTTTCTGTTTCGATATCTATATCTAAGTCTATTCCAATTAATTTTGTGTACGCATATATTTCTTTATCATCTTCTTTTTTGACTCTTTTTTTAGCAACTAATATATCTAAATCATTATCATAATATGTTTCAATTTGTAAATTATTGAATGCAGGATGTACCACATTTGTCATATAATCTGTTAAAACTGGCTCTAAATATGTATTTATTATTATTTCACGCTTTTTATTGCTGTTGTTATATACACTTACTTTTGCTACTTCATAATTAAATTCTTGTGATAAGAATATCTTAGTTGTAACTTCTAAATTATCAGTTTCTCTATAATATTCAACACCATTTAAATTTGAAGAAAAACTTGATTTTTTTATATATTTATTTATTCCAGTAACACAAATACTTTCTGATGTTACTTTATCAGTAAGATATATAAAATTACCAGAATTAAGTAAATCAGTATATTTTTGATTATTTACTATTTTATCATCATAACGTATATATGATGAACCTAAGTTTGTATATATTGAAGATAAATTTTTACCTCTTAATGCAGAAATACATAATTCTTCTTTAACATCTTCTTTTGATTTAATGTCATATTTTTTAGCTTTTTTCATTACAAATGAAGTAAATTCATCAGTATCTTTTTGTTTAAATTTAGTATTTGTACTATCAACTTTCTTAGTTATGACATTTTTGTTTCTTTCTCTTTCTTTTAATAGTATGTCACATGCTGCTATATCAGGATTTGAATGAAATCTTTCTTTTATAATCCCATGATTTATATAATTGTTTATTGCTACTAGTATCATTCCTTGGTGATGTGCCATGTATGTTTTTACTACTTCGTAATCTTTGTTATCTGCAATATGTTGCTTTGTAAAATCAATAGCTTCATAAAATCCAAATGTTGAATAAGCACCTAGTTTTTTTAATTTTTTCATGTTCTTATATACATCTTTACAAGAATATTCAATTGTTAAAAATGATGCATATGGTGATATAACCATATAATCATTAAGTCCTCTTTTAAGTCCTAGCCATGGCACTCCAAATGCTTGATATTGGTAATTTAAATCATTATCACGTACCGCAAATGCCGATTCTGATATTCCCCATGGTACGGAATTTTCTTTACAATATTTTTTTTGACTATATTTTGCAAAAAATAGTGACTGATCTATTAAAGTGTGTTCATATGACTTGTTGAATAGATACGGCATAAAATATTCAAATGAAGTACCTGTCCATGAAATTAATCCTTTAAGTCCATCAATATTAACTAAATTTCTTGAAAGAGAAAACCAATGCTTTGATGTTACTTGTCTTGTTGCTATTGCAATTAAACTTGTTATTCTACTTTCTGACATCAACATATCATAATAACTATCTACAAGTTTACCTTCTTCTTGAGCATAACCAATAGAAAATAGATTTTTAGATGTATCATATAATTTTGTAAAGTCCGTATTTTTAATGTATTCATCTGTTTTGTCAATAAGTTTTTGTACTAGATTATAATCTAAGGATTCATCTTTTTTACTTCCTATATCTCCTTCTATAATTGATTCTAGAAATTCTTTTACCACAAGAAGTGATGCTACAAAATTACCACTATCTACTGTTGATACAAATCTTGGCCTTAATGGTTCCAATGTTTTTATATTATACCAATTTAATAAATGACCATTCCATTTTTCAAGTTTTTCAATAGTATTAAATACATTGGATAATTTTTCTATCATAGCTTGTTTATCAATAAATTTTAAATCATATGCACTGATTATAGCAAGAAGTCCAAAGCCAATATTAGTACAAGATGTTCTATTTACAATTTTATGTCTTCTGTTTTCTTGATAATTATCAGTTGGTAAATAATTATTAATAGGTGTCATGACAGAATCAAAGAAAAGCCAAGTTCTTTTTGCCACATCTATTATTTCTTCATTTTCAATCTTTGTTAATTCTTGCTTTCTACCAAATAAGTGACTTTTGCCAAGTAAATATGCAAAAAGTGGAGCTAATATATAGAATAAAGAAAACATAACAGCTGTTACAAAATAGTTTACAGGCGTATGATTATTTATTATATTTGCAAATGCAAAAATTAATACAAATACTCCAAAGACCACATTTATAGTCATATTATTTAAATAATATATGAAACTATTTTTTGCCTTTTTATCAAGTACTTCTGCAGTAGTCCATTCCAATAAATGTTTTTTAGAAACAAACATTCTATATAACGATCTTATTTGAGCATCAAGAAACATATATGCTCTATATGGCAAAGTTATATAGTTAAAAAACATTGTGAGTAATATTGCTTTTATACCATGTATTAAAGGAATATACTGAACTTCTTTCATATGAGTGGACTTACCAAAAATGCCAATATCTATAATCGAAATTAAATATCCAAAATTTACTCCTAAGAATGTTATAATCACAGTATTTATAAAAGCTTGTGTTGAAACAAATAATGAAACTATAAGGGCAAGTATTGCAAAAACAGAAACTAATGGTCTACGAATGTTATCAAATATTTTCCATTTTGATAAAAAATTTAGTTTTGAATTTGGACTAAATAGCCACCTTAGTATCTGTACATCTCCTCTATACCATCTATGATTTCTTTTCATATATGCAATATAATTACTTGGGAATCCATCTTGCACTTCTATATCAGAAGCAAGTCCAGCTCTTAGATATGAACCCTCTAATAAATCATGACTTAATACTAAATTTTCAGGAATTTCTTTTTCAAGCAATTCTTCAAACAGTTGTATATCATATATTCCTTTACCACAAAATATCGCTTCACCAAATCCATCTTGATAAACATTTGAAACTGCTGTAGTATAAATATCAAGTCCTCCAAATCCGCCAAAAATTTTAGAAAATATACTTTTATTTGCAGCCTCTATGTCAAGCCCTACAGATGGTTGTATTAATCCATAACCTTTTACTACTATTGTTCTATCTTTTGATAATATTGGCTTATTTAAAGGATGTGCCATTATTGAAACTAAATCTTTTGCAGTATTAAGAGATAATGTTGTATCTTCATCTATTGTTATAGCATATTTTGCTTCAATAATATCATCATATATTAAATACATAGTTCTATCTATTTGTTCATTTGAAAGTTTATTTAAAACAAGCTTGTTAAACTCAGAGATTGCTCCTCTTTTTCTTTCATATCCCATATATGCATTTTCGCCTTTACTATATCTTCTTTTACGATACATAAAGTTAAAAAGTTTATGATCAGCAGGATACTTTTTATTTAAGGTTTCTAGTTTGTTTTTTGCATATTCTACTATATATTTATCTATATCAATTTCTTTTTTATCACTTGAAATACAATCTCCAATTAACATATAATACATATTATTAGATCTATTAGCAAGATAAGTAGTTTCCATTTTATCAATTGCATCATCTAATTTTTCAATTGAAGATATAACTGAAGGCATGATAACATAAGTAGTATTTTGCTCATCAATACTTTTTGCAAAATCAAATCTTGGTAATATTTTAGGTTTTAAGTTTTTTCTAAACATGTATGAAATGATCTTTTCCCATATTTCCATTCCAAATGCAAAAGAAGTAATGGCTACAAAAATATTTAACCATACGTTATCAAAGTTATATATTGATATTGTACAAAGCAAAGATATTAAAAGTCCAATTATTATTATTGAAAAAACATATAGATATGAGTTAATTGGTTTGATTTTTTCATTATACAATTTTTCTAAACGATATGCTTTTCCAAGTTCTTTTTTAAGTATATATTTATAATCACCAATTAAGAAAAAGCCAACATGTTTCTTATACTTATATGATACTTCAATGGCTTTTTTAGCAATATATACTTCGGATAATGAATATTTTCTTGCAAGCCTTATTATTTGTCTTCTATATCTTGCCTTAGTTTTGTAATCACACTTTCTAAATTCATTTGTATAATCATTCATAAGTGTTTCATCTATTTTATTTACTTTTTCAAAAACTTCTCTATAATTAATTCCATTTATTTGTCTAAAAGCAAGGATTGCTCTACCAATGTACTCAGTAGTTTTTGCCATTTCCATATGTTCTTTTATTATTGCTTCCTCTACGGTAAAACCTATTTTATCAGATTCTTCATTTAATACACTATAGAATTTGTCACCTTTATCACCAAGCTCTTTTATTCTAAAAGCCATGTATTCTACAAATGAAGTATTTGTATTTTTTATTTTACCAATATCCACCATGTTATATTTAAAGTTTTTAAAATCTTGATTTAACATTTTAGTAAGAACAGTAGTATTTTCTAATCCCTTTGTAAGTATTCTTTCTACATTTATTTTTTGAATTTGGCTGTTATAAATATTTTTAGATATTCTTGCTATGAATTTTATAAGTGCTGCTCTTAACATAAGAGAAAATAAATCTAATTCTTCTGATGTAAGATATGAATATTTTTGATGTTCCCTTAAACAGTTTAAAATAATATTTTGATCAATATATCCAGTGTTATTTTCAATTAACTCATGTGCTAGGTAAAATATAGCAATATATTTTTCTCCATCATGCGTCTTAATTGCTGGCAACATTTTATTTTTTAAACTTTTTTGTTCACTTACTATCTCTAAATATTCTTCATCTAATATATACATGTTATCAAGCAACCACTGACCAGCAGGATGAATAGATAATTTTAAATTATATGTGTATTCTAAAAGCTCATATGTTTTCTTTATATTTTGATAATTTTCGTCTACCTCTTTAAAAACAACATTTAGTGGACTTCTCATTTGATTTTTGCACCTCTTTCTACTTCTATTATTTAATTAATAATTGAATATCTTATATAGTTAAAGGTATCCAATATTATTATTTCATATTTATAAATTTATATACAATCCAATTATATAATAAAAAAAAAGATATTTCAACAATAAATTTGCTAAAATATCTTTTTTTACTGTATATTTTTTAAAACTATTTTCTTGAAGCTCTTAATCTTTCAGTAGGATCAAGTATTTTTTTTCTTAATCGTATATTAAGTGGTGTTATTTCTACTAGTTCATCATCTGCAATAAACTCAATTGCTTGTTCTAGTGACAATTGTTTAACTGGTACTAATTTAAGGGCTTCATCACTTCCAGATGCTCTCATATTTGTTAAATGTTTTTCTTTACATACATTTACAGTCATATCTTCATTTCTTGAATTTTCTCCAACAATCATACCAACATAAACTTCTGTCCCTGGAGTTATAAGCATAGTAGCTCTTTCTTGTGCGTTATATATACCATATGTTGTTGCTTTACCTTTTTCAAATGCTATAACTGTTCCTCTAAGTCTTGTTATTACTTCTCCTCTATCTTTTTCATATCCTGCAAATACATGATTAAGAATTCCATTTCCTTTAGTATCAGTCATAAATTCATTTCTGTAACCAATAAGTCCACGTGAAGGTATTTTAAATTCAAGTCTTGTAAATCCAGCCTGAGAAGTAGATGTTGCCATATTAGTCATTTCGCCTTTTCTCATACCTATTTTTTCCATTACAACACCAACAAATTCATCAGGAACATCAATTGTAAGTTGTTCCATTGGTTCACATTTGACTCCATCTATTTCTTTATATATTACAGTAGGTTTTGAAACAAGTAGCTCATAACCTTCTCTTCTCATATTTTCAATAAGTATAGATAAATGTAGTTCACCCCTTCCAGATACTTTAAAACTATCAGCGGAATCAGTTTCTTCAACTCTTAATGATACATTAGTTTCCATTTCTTTAAATAGTCTATCTCTTATATGTCTAGAAGTTATATATTTACCTTCTTTTCCAGCAAAAGGTCCATTATTTACACTAAATGTCATTGAAACTGTTGGTTCATCAATATCGATAAAATCAACTGATTCAGGATGTTCAGCATCAGCAATAGTTTCACCTATATTTATTCCTTCTACACCAGTTACTGCTACAATATCTCCACAATATGCAACATCAGTCTCAACTCTTTTTAATCCAATATATGTATATAACTTACCAACTTTTGTATTTACAATAGAACCATCTTTTTTACATAAAGCAACTACTTGAGCATTCTCAATTTTTCCTCTTTCTATTCTTCCAATACCAATTCTTCCTGTATATTCATCATAATCAATATTTGATACTAATAGCTGTAATGGTTCTTCTTTATCACCTTTTGGTTCGTTAATAGTAGATATAATTGTTTCAAATAATGGTTTCATATCACTACCTTGCTCATCAAGAGTAAGTTGTGCATAACCATTTTTAGCAGATGCATATACAACTTTAAAATCTAATTGTTCATCTGAAGCATTTAGATCCATAAACAATTCTAATACTTCATCAACTACTTCTAAAGGTCTTGCACCTGGTCTGTCGATTTTATTTACAACCACTATTGGAGTTAAATCAAGTGCTAATGCTTTACTAAGTACAAATCTTGTTTGAGGCATTGGTCCATCAAAAGCATCAACAACCAAAAGCACCCCATCAACCATTTTAAGTACACGTTCAACTTCTCCACCAAAGTCAGCATGTCCCGGAGTATCAACAATATTTATTTTTATATCGCCATATTTTATCGCAGTATTCTTTGATAAAATAGTTATACCTCTTTCTCTCTCTATATCATTTGAATCCATTACACGTTCTGAAACCTGTTCATTTTGTCTAAAAGTACCACTTTGTTTTAAAAGTGCATCAACTAGAGTTGTTTTACCATGATCAACGTGTGCTATTATTGCAACATTTCTTAAGTTTTTCATATGTTTTTCTCCTTTTCAATATTAAATATATTATTGCATTTTTAAGCAAAAAATATGTAACCCAAAATTAAATCTAGGCTACACCTATATTATGTAATTTATTTTACACTATTTATCGTATTTTGTCAATAGAAAGAATAAAAAAAAAGAAAAAAGCAGCCACAAATGTAGCTGCTTCATAATTATTCATTACACGGTGGTATTTTCAAGTTGTTGTTTGCAGTTGATACCTTATCGACAATGAAAAATGCATCAAGATTCTGCGATTTTTTTATTTTTTCAATTATATAGTCACTGGTTTTTCTGTCAATCTTATACCATATGTTGGAATCCAAATCACATGCTGCGATTTTTTCATTCCAACTAAGACTAAGGAATTTTTTTTTCACAACACTATAAATGTTGCAAAGCTTTTTGTCACCATACTCTACTCCTACCAATATATCACCGGTAAACAAGGGCTTGTAGAGAATAATCTGACTTTCTCTTGGAATCCGAGATTCAATAAATTTTCTTTGGTTCATAAAGTTCCCTCCGTTATTTAATATCAGGTTGATATGTTTACATAATATATTATACCATAATTTATTTATTTGTCAAGCACACAAGTCAGTAAACTAATAAATTTAGGAGAATATCATATATTTGACAAAAAAATATAAATGATATAATATAGAATATAGACGGTGAAAATATTATGAAAAAAAATAAACTAGTGATATTGATATTTTTAGTTATATTAATATTAGTTATATTAGCTATATTTAATATAAACAAAATATATATATCAATAAAAAGCAAATCAATTGTCAATTATTCTATGTTAGATAAATACAGTAACAGTTATATAGGAGATAATTCAAACGTTTTAAATATAATTAATTTACTACCATATTCCAAATATTTGGACAGTATAAATTTAAAAACTGATACTAAACCTTATGAACTTATCATAGATTATGTAATGAATGGATCTGAAAAAAAATTAGAATACAATAGTTTAATTTTATTTTCTCTTATTCAAAACTTAGATACAATAACATATAATTTAGATAATATAACGATAAGTATATCTAGAGATACATATATTAACATCTGTAGTCTTAATTTAGAATCTATTAAAGAACATATTAATAGTGAAAAAATATGGGGTGATAATGTAGCATATACTCTAACTATTAACAAAAATGGTATGACTGTATTTGAAGATCCAAATCTTGCATTAAATCAGTTAAAGAAAGATTATACTACTGAAATATCTACTATACAAAAAGAATTTAATATTATATTTAAACCAAATGTTTTAAATTATTCAAAATACAAAACATACGGATGGCAAGTAACTTCAGATAATAGTGAGTTAAATTTAACTTGTTCCAAAGTTTCTTCATTTTTTGATATTTTTGAAAATAGTATTAACAACGAAACATATAATCCATATTAGAAAAAGCAGCTAAATTAGCTGCTTTTTCTAATACCAAACTTTTGTAGAATCTTCAGAGTCAAAGAAAATAATGAAAAACTCAATATTATCTGCTTGAATTAAGGTATCTTCACATTTTGTGATATCATCAAAAAGTTTTGAATTTGTGTTATCGTAAACACGGACTTCTTTGTACCACAAAGGTGAAATAAACTTTTTGGATTTTTCATCAATTACATTGTAGCGTATTAATTTATCTCCAAACAAGTCTTTTGAAATTTTACCAATTAAAAACTTGTTTGCATGAATATGCCGCTTAAAAACTACAATTTCTCTTGGTTTCCCTTCTACTATAATCTCTTTTGACCTGCTATAAATCCCATTTTTCATAATTTCCCTCCCGTAATAATTAAACTGGATATATATACGTATACAACTATTATACACATTTTGAAATTTTTGTCAATATTTGTAGAAAAAAAGCTATAACATTTGTTATAACTCATATTCTAAACCTAGTTCTTCCCATTTATATTTTCCCATTTCGTGATAAGGTAAGTACTCTATTTTTTTTACAGTTTCAAGTTTTGATACAAAATTTTCTATTTTATTTTTTTCTTCTTTTGAATCTGTTATTCCTGGTACATCTACATGTCGTATAATACAATCTATATTTTTTTGATTGCATACATATTCTGCAAACTTAAGTATTTTAGTATTAGATACACCAGTTAACCATTTGTGTTTTTCATCATCCATTTCTTTTAAATCAAGTATAATTAAATCAACATATTTTAAAAGTTCATCTAAATCATTATCTATATCAACAAAACCCGCAGTATCTATTGCAACGTGTAAATTCAATTTTTTAATTTCTTTACAAAGTATTGTTAAAAATTCTATTTGTATTAAAGGCTCGCCACCTGTAATAGTGACACCACCGCCAGAAGAAATTAAATAATCTTTACAATGTATAATTTTTTTAATTATTTCATCTGCAGTATACAATTTTTCAGAATTTAGATTCCAAGTATCTGGATTATGACAATATTTGCACCTTAAAAAGCAACCCTGCATAAATATTACAAAACGTATACCTGGTCCATCTACTGTACTAAATGTTTCAAATGAATGTATCTTACCTTTTTGCATTTTACGTCCTTCTTTATTTTATCATTTTTGATTTTGTACTATACTTTTTATATGTTATATCCTCATATACTCTTGTGACTAACATTTGCGTATTTTTATTTTTTCTATTTAGCTCATCTACTAGCATAGTATCAATTTCAGTTTTCTTTTCGGTCTTTGAAAAATCAAAGTTTTTGCTTTCTAATATATTATTATATATTCCCTTTAACATTGGATAATTATTTGCTCTCATGTATGAAAATATAGCATTAACTTTTTTTACATTATCAGCACTTTTATCCTTACCAAGTGCAGTTGTAATATTTATATCTTCAAAATCCGTTGTATTTTTTTGACTAAAATCAGATAATAGTTCTAACTCTTTTTCCATATTATAATTCTTAGCCATATTTACTAATTCATTATAGTTTATTCTAGTTGTTTTATAATAGTCTAATATTGTAAATGCTCTTTTTTTCTTTGTTTTTTTATCATATACACCTTTTTTAATATATTCTCCAACTTTTTTTATAACAGACTTAAATAGTATTGTACTATTTAAAATATCTTCTTTTGACTTATCGTATGCTTTTTTATATAATACATAATCTTCATGCCTTATAATCAGCAGTTTATTTTGAAAGTCTTGTATATCATTCATAGATTTTGCTGAAGCAATATAGTCTCTTAAATCAAATTTAGCATTTTGAACAGATTCTTCATAACCTTTTTCATCTTTTATTTTATTTTCTTCATTTCTTTTTTTATCTAATTCATCATTGTATATTTTTATATTTACATCATAGTATATTCTTTTATTACCCTCATATACTAAATCTAATTTTTCATCAAAATCTCTATAGCTTAAATTTTCTCTATTACAAAATTCTTCTTGATCTAAATCAAAATTTAAAAATGCCCTCATTAATATTACTGCTTCATCAATTTCATCTTGTTTTTTTCTTTCTTCTTCATCTTTTCTTTTCTTTTCTAATTCTTCTGCTGCTTTTTTTTGCTTTTCTAATTTTTCTTTTTTTATTTTATCTTCTCTTTTTTTCTTTGCTTTTTTGTATTCAGTATCATCTTTTAAAATATATATTGCATAATTTTTAACAATATTTTCTACTTCTTTAGAAGTTCTTTTAAATTTTTTAGCAATTTGAGAAATACTTAGCTTTCCTTCAATATATGATTCATATATTAGTCTGCCTTCTTCTTTTTCCTCTTCACTTATATTTATTTCTTCATCTTCCATTTAAAAACACACCTCCTCTTTAAAAAAATGTTCTTTGTAATATGTCTTCTTGATGTTTTCTTGATAATTTTACAAAATTAACTGCATATCCTGATACTCTGATTGTAAGCTGAGGATAATTTTCAGGATGTTCCATTGCATCAAGGAGCATCTCTTTATTAAGTACATTCACATTAATATGTTGACTTGATTTTAAAAAATATGAATCAAGAAGAAGTCTTAGATTTTTTACTCTTTCATCGATATTTTTACCAAGTGTGTTTGGTATTACTGAAAAAGTATATGATATTCCATCTTTACTTTTATCATAATCTAGTTTTGAGAGTGAACAAAGAGCTGCCCCAATACCACAACATTCTCTATTATACATTGGATTTGCTCCAGGTGCAAATGGTTCACCTTCTAATCTTCCATCTGGTGTTGTTCCTGTATTTTCTCCATACACAACATTTGATGTTATAGTAAGGATTGACATAGTAGGTATTGCCTCTTTATATGTTTTTTGTTTTTCTAGTTTTTCCATAAACATTTTTTGAACTTTTATTGCAATTTGATCTACTCTATCATCATCATTTCCAAACTTAGGAAAATCTCCTTCTACATCAAAATCTACAATTATACCTTCTTCATTTCTTATTGGCTTTACTTTTGCGTATTTTATAGCACTAAGTGAATCTACTGCAACTGAAAGACCAGCTATTCCACATGCCATTGTTCTTACTACATCATCATCATGAAGTGCCATTTGTAATGATTCATATGAATATTTATCATGCATGTAGTGAATTACATTTAAAGTATTAATATATAGTTTAGCACACCACTCCATCATTAAATCATAATTTTTCATTACTTTATCATAATCTAAATACTCATCATCAACTTTTCCAATACTAGGTCCGACTTGTACAAAACTTAATTCATCTTTTCCATCATTTATACTATACAGAAGCAATTTTGCAAGATTACATCTTGCTCCAAAAAATTGCATTTGCTTACCAACTCTCATAGGTGATACACAACATGCTATTGCATAATCATCTCCATAATATGGTCTCATTAAATCATCATTTTCATATTGTATTGAACTTGTTAAAATAGATATTTTTGCACAATAATCTTTAAAACCTTTTGGCAATTTTTCAGACCAAAGCACTGTTAAATTTGGTTCTGGTGCAGGGCCTAAATTTTCTAAAGTATGAAGCATTCTAAATGAATTTTTAGTAACAAGTGGTCTTGAATCTTGAGTAATACCTCCTATTGATTCGGTTACCCAATTAGGATCACCACTAAATAAATTACTATATTCCTTTGTTCTTAGAAATCTTACCATTCTAAGTTTTATTACAAGTTGATCAATTAGTTCTTGTGCTCCTTCTTCTGTTAAAGTTCCATTTTTTAGATCTTTTTCTATATATACATCTAAAAAAGTAGACACTCTTCCTATACTCATTGCTGCCCCATTTTGTTCTTTTATAGCAGCAAGATATGCAAAATATGTCCATTGAACAGCTTCTTTTGCAGAATTTGCAGGAACTGATATATCATAACCATAATCTAATGCCATTTTTGTAAGTGCTTTTAAAGCTTTTATCTGCTCTGACATCTCTTCTCTTTTTCTTATAACATCTTCTGTCATATCTAAGCTTTCAGTTGACTTCATACCAATAATTTTTTCATTAATTAATATTTTAGTGCCATATAACGCAACACGTCTATAATCACCAATTATTCTCCCTCTACCATATGCATCAGGTAATCCAGTTAATATGTGCGATTTTCTTGCTTTTCTCATTTCTTCTGTATATACATCAAAAACACCTTGATTATGTGTTTTTCTATATTCATCAAATATTTTTATAACATCATCATCCAGTTTATATCCATATTCATCAAAAGCTTTTTCAACCATTCTAATTCCACCAAATGGCATAATACTTCTTTTTAATGGTTTATCTGTTTGAAGTCCCACTATAACCTCATAATCCTTGTCTATATATCCTGGTATATGCGATGTTATGTTACTTATTATATTTTTATCTACATCAAGTACACCGTTATTATTCATTTCTTGAGTAAGTAATTTTTTTACTTTTTCAAATAACTCCATAGTATTATAGCTAGAAGAAACTAAAAATTCTTCTCCTTCTAGATATGGTGTATAATTTTTCAATATAAAGTCCCTAACATTTATTTCATTTTTCCATGTATCACCATTAAAGCCTGTCCATTGTTCAAAATCATATTTCATATACATCACCTAATCCTTCATCTCATATATAACATTTAACAATTCATTTGACATCTGTTCTATATATTCTCTATCTTTAGTTCTACTTTTATCCAAATATATTGGAGTACCATATTTTATATTTACCTTTGAAAATATTTTTGGCCATCTTGTTATATATACTGGAATTATAGGGACATCAGCCTTAAGTGCAATATATACTGCTCCAATTTTTGCTTTAGAAGAAGGTTTTTCTTTTCTTTGCCTTGTTCCTTCAGGAAATACAAGCAACTTAGAATCAGTACTCTCATTTAATTTATTTATTGCATGTATTAAACTTTTAGCATCCTTACTTCCTCTATGTATTGGGAAAATACCAAAACTTAAAAAAATTTTACCAAGTAATTTGTTTTTAAATAATTCAGCTTTTGCCATTATGTTTATATTTTTAGTAACGGCAAAAAGATATATTGGATCAACCCAATTTGAATGGTTAGGACATATAACACATTTATCTAGATTTTGTATATTTTCCTTACCAGTATATTTTACTCTATACAATATTTTACAAAATATAACATAAACAATAGCTTTAACAATTCTTACCAAGTTATCTACCAATCCTTTTTTTAATAATATCTAAAACGATATTTACAGACTCTTCTTTTTTAGTGTTTGTTGTATCTACTACTATAGCATCTTCTGCTTTTTTAAGAGGAGATTCTTTTCTGTTCATATCTTCATAATCCCTTTTTTTAATGGATTCTTTTACTTCCTCAAGTGTCATTACAATACCTTGTTCTTCTATATCTTTTAATCTTCTCTTTGCTCTTACATCACAATCAGCTACTACGTATATTTTTACATCAGCATTTGGAAATACAACTGTTGAAATGTCTCTACCATCCATTACAACACTTTTTTTGTTTGCAAGTTCTCGTTGCATTGTAACTAGTTTTTTTCTTACTAAAGCGTTCCTTGATACTAAAGAAGCTAGCATAGAAATTTCATCTGTCCTTATTTTATCTGTTACATCTTCTCCATTTAATATAACAAGATTTCTCTTGTTATTATCATATGTAAGTTCGATAGTTATATTATCTAAGCTTTTTAAAATATTTTCATCATTAACTTCAATGTTATTTAACTTAAAATATATTGCAAAGGCTCTATACATTGCACCAGTATCAATATATGTTATATCCAAAGCTTTTGCTACATTTCTTGCTAAATATGATTTTCCAGTAGCACTTGCTCCATCAATTGCTATTATATATCTATTATTATCATTCATATATATCACCTTTTTTATTTTTCTTTTTACTGATTTATAGTTATTTTTACTTTTTACTTTATTTTTCTTCTAAATTATGATATCATATATACAGAATTTTGTAAAGATAATATATAAAAGAAGGTGATTTTTTTGTCAAAAGATCTAGACTTATTTGATAACAAAATAATTGTACTATATATACTAAATATATCTAAAAAGCCACTTACAATAACTCAAATTGTTGAATACTTAGAAGACTTTAATGATATATCATATTTTGATGTACTAGATTATATTGAAAAATTAAAAGACAAACAATATATTGGTCAATTTTTAGAAAACAACACTATATTATATGCAGTAACTGAATGTGGCAAAAATGCTCTATCAGAACTTTTAGAACTAATACCAGGTGTTGATTTGTATAACTTAAAAAAAGCAATTGATAAAAACATGGCAAATGTTAAAACCGGTTATGCTATAAACACACAAATAATACCTAAAAAAGATGATGAATATAAAATATCGTGTTATATAAAAGATGGAAATGATGAGCTTATAAACATATCCATATATGCTGCTACAAAGGAGCAGGCTAAAAATATTTCAAAAAATTGGCAAGAAGATGGTGAAAATATTTATTCTAAACTTCTTTCAATGTTAACCAAAGAAGATAAAAATAAATAAAAAAATATAAAACAAAAAAAGAAAAAATTAAGGAGAGATTATTATGTTAGATATAAAATATATAAGAGAAAATAGTGATTTAGTTAAAAAAGCAGTTATAGATAAATGTATGAATACAGATATTGATAAATTGCTTGAAATAGATGACAAACTAAGAAAAGTTTCAAAAGATCTAAGTGATTTAAAAGAAGAAAGAAATAAAATATCTTCTTTGATTCCTACTCTATCTAATAGTGAGAAACAAGAAAAGATAGCATATGTAAAAACATTAAAAGAAAAAATTGCTGACTTAGAAGAAAAATACACACCATTAAAAGAAGATTTTGATGCATTGATGTATACAGTACCAGGCGTCCCTATGGATGAAGTTCCAATTGGTAAAACTGATGAAGATAATGTAGAAATAAAAAGAGTTGGCAAAATACCTACCTTTGACTTTGATATAAAAGATCATGTTGAACTTGCTGAAAGTCTTGATTTAGTTGACTTTCCAAGAGCCTCTAAAGTTGCCGGTTCTCGTTCATACTACTTAAAAAATGATGCTGTTTTACTTGAAATGGCTATTTGTAGATATGTTCTAGATAAACTTATATCTAAAGGTTTTACTCCAATGAGTGTTCCAGTTATGGTAAAAGAAGAAGCAATGTATGGTACAAGCTACTTTCCAGGTGGAAAAGAACAAGCTTATGCAATAACTGAGGATAATCTATATCTTGTTGGTACTTCTGAAGTTTCTCTTGTTTCATACCACAGTGGAGAAACATTTGAATCTAAAGAGGCACTTCCAAAAATGTATTGTGGTTACTCTAGTTGTTTTAGAAGAGAAGCTGGTACTTATGGTAAAGATACAAGAGGACTATATAGAGTCCATCAATTCACCAAAATTGAGCAAGTCATAATGTGTGAAGCAGATCCTAAAAAGCAATATGAACTTCATAATTTTTTACTAAGTAATGCTGAAGAAATTATGCAAGATTTAAAAATACCATACAGAGTAGTAAAAGTTTGTACTGGTGATATGGGAATTGGACAAATTAGAAAACATGATATTGAAGCTTGGATGCCAAGTCGTGGTAAATATAGTGAAACACACTCATGTTCATCTTTTAATGACTTCCAATCAAGAAGAAGTAATATAAAATACAAAGATGTAGATGGAACAAAATATGTATACACTCTTAATAATACAGCGATAGCTTCTCCACGTATACTTATTCCCCTTCTTGAATTATATCAAAACAGTGATGGTTCTGTAACAATTCCAGAAGTGCTAAGACCATATATGGGCAAGGACAAGATTCTTCCAAAAAAAGGAGTTTAATATGCTAAAAAATGTAGTATTTACAAAATCAGTATTTTCTAAAACAGAATTAATTGAAGATGACTTAAAACAAATTGTACTTGTTGGCAAATCAAATGTTGGTAAATCTTCCTTTATAAACGCAATAACAAATCAAAAAAAACTTGCTTATGTTGGTTCTACACCAGGTAAAACAAGATGTATAAATTACTATAATGTAAATAATGAATTCTATCTAGTTGATTTACCTGGCTATGGCTATTCTAAGATGTCAGAAGTACAAAAAAAACAATTAAATTTACTAATAGATAAATATATCACAAAAAATGATAAAATAGCTCATATCTTCTTTTTAGTTGATATACGCCATACTCCAACTAACAATGATAGATTAATGTATGATTGGCTTACCTCACAAAATTTAGATTTTACCATCATTGCAAATAAATCAGATAAGATTGCAAAAACAAAAATAAACGAACATCTACTTGAAATTACAAAAGGGCTTTTTGCAAAAGAAAATATAATCCCATTCTCTAGTGAAAATAAAGTAAATGCTCAAGAAATAGAAAAAATAATTTTAAACAATGTAAAATAGAAAAAATAATTTTAAATAATAAAAGAATGTAAGCAGTAATAATGCTGCTTACATTCTTTTCCAAAATTCAAAATACTTTTTTGTTACTTGATAATTTTTATATGAATTAACAAGCATTATTAATAGTATTGTAATAAAAATGATTCCGAAAAAAATAAGTGTATTATCTAAAGTTAAATTTCCCAACATATCTTTCTCCTTTCAAAAATAATATATATATTATATCATAGTTTACATAATTTGTAAACTAAAAAAATCAAAATGCAAAAAAAAGACACCAAATTAGTGTCTTTTTCTTTTTTTGATATTTAATAAATACTTATCTGTCTTTTCTTGTTTGTACATTTTTGAAAAGTTAATTGCTTTTTGTATATCTACATTATAATTATATAATAGTTTTAAAAACTTAATCCTTCCCATTTTTGCAGAATCTAAAAAAGCATCATTAGTTGATATTGCACATTTCAAAAGAATTTTTGCAAAACTTAATCTGTTAAATTTAACACAATATCTAAGTGCCTCTTCACAGATATATACAAAATCAGGTTCATTATTGTTTTTTTTT
>CAZQJQ010000017.1:0-29074 GCA_964593045.1 uncultured Clostridiaceae bacterium | reverse complement strand
AATTTTGCGACCAAAACGCCAAATTGTGAGGTGTTTGGGGTATGTTAAATATAAGGTAATATGTGTTGGCAAATTAAAAGAAAACTATTTAAGACAAGCTCAAGATGAATATTTAAAGAGACTTTCCAAATACTCAAAACTAGAGGTTATTGAATTAGAAGATGAAAAGATATCTAAAAATAACTTATCTAATACTGAAATTGAAAATATAAAAAAAATAGAATGTGATAAAATAATAAGTAAAATTTCAAAATATCAAAGTCCATATATTGTGGTTTTAGATTTAAAAGGTAAACAGTATACATCTCCAGAATTTTCAAATTTAATTGAAAATGTTTCTATATATGAATCTTCTACTCTAGTTTTTGTTATTGGTGGAAGTTTAGGTTTAAATGATGAAGTATTATTAAAAAGTAATGTCTCTATTTGTTTTTCTAAGCTTACTTTTCCACATCAACTTATTAGAATATTTTTACTTGAACAAATATATAGAGGATTTAAAATTAAAAATAATGAAAATTATCACAAATAATTTTAAGAAATTAGTTGATTTTTGTCGTTTTTTATGGTATATTTTACAAAGTATTTAAAAAAGGAGGATATATATGAAATCAACAGGTGTAGTAAGAAAAGTTGATGAGCTAGGTAGAATTGTTCTACCAGTGGAACTTAGAAAAAATTTAGATATAAATATAAAAGATTCATTAGAAATATTTGTAGATGGTGATTCAGTTATTCTAAAAAAATATATGCCAGCTTGTATCTTTTGTGGTGAAGCTAGAAATGTAGCTTCATACAAAGGCAAAAATGTATGTGAAAAATGTATTAAAGAAATTGCAATTCAAATGGATTAGAATATAAATTGTAGAGCTAAGCTCTACTTTTTTCTTTGTTTTTTTCGCATTTTTTACCAGGTATTCCAACTACTGTTGAATTGTCATCTATATTTTTAAGTACAACCGCATTTGAGCCAATTTTCACGTTATTCCCTATTGTGATAGGTCCAAGTATTTTACTTCCCGCTCCAATTATAACATTATTTTTTATAGTAGGATGTCTTTTCCCAATATCTTTACCAGTTCCACCTAATGTAACTTGATGATATATTGTACAATAATCCCCTACTTCACTTGTCTCTCCTATTACAATTCCCATACCATGGTCAATAAATAAACATTTACCAATTCTTGCTCCAGGATGTATCTCTATACCTGTTATAAACCTTGCAAATTGTGATATACATCTTGCTATAAAATATAACTTTATGTTATAAAAAAAGTGGCTTACCCTATAATAAATAAGAGCATGAAAACCTGGATATAGTAAAATAACTGTTAAAATATTTTTAGCTGCCGGATCTTTTATTTTCATATTAATTGCATCTAAATATAATTGTTTTAATCCTTTTAACATATAGTACACCTCATTATAGTATATTTTATAATAATAAATATGTTAAAACGAACCATAGTTTTAACTACGGTTCTTTAAAAAACAAAAAATACATTTAATATGTTTTATTCTTCTATCTTTCTTTACAATTTTTTTAGGAATATCTTTTCCAACATATACTGCAATGATGTCTAGTAAAGTAGCAGGTAATAAATCACCAAGTAATGAATTACCAAACATATACTCTATTCCTTTTTGTTTTTTCAGTCTTCTCAACGTCTTAAACTTGCTCTTTGAATATATGCATTCATAACCTAGTTTGTCCTTAAAACAAATTATTACAGGGTTATTTGAAATAATAATGGGAGTATAATTTGCATTATTCATTTTCCCTAATATTTCAAAAGGCAAGTGTCTCAAGAAGTACTCTTCATATTCGTATTGATATTTTGTTAAAGCAAAATCATAATTTACTTTAAACACAGTAAGCATGGAATAGCAAAATATGATAAGTTTTAACATAAAAAAAGTATTTGGAAGTATATCAAGATTATTTACTTTCCGAGCTATATTGTCTATTCTAATTACAAGAGGAAAGTCACCATATATATCCTTCATTACCTTTTTATGAAAAGTATCATAGCAAAATAGTGTACCATCTACATCAAATGCAACATTTTTCTTTTCAGACATTAATTAACACTCCTTCATATAATATTTATGTATACATTATATCATTATTTTTCGAGTATTTCAAGTATTCAAATATGAAATCATCAAGTTTACCATCCATTACAGCCTGAACGTTACCAACTTCATAATTAGTTCTATGATCTTTTACCAATGTATATGGGCAAAATACATATGACCTTATTTGATTTCCCCAAGCATTATCAGTTACTTTACCTTTAATACCCTCAATTTTTTCCGCATTTTTTCTTTTTTCTAAATCATATATTTTAGATTTTAACATTTTCATAGCATTTTCTCTATTTTGAATTTGAGAACGTTCTGTTTGACATGTAACAACTATTCCTGTAGGTACGTGTTTAATTCTAATTGCAGATTCTGTTTTATTTACATGTTGCCCACCAGCTCCACTTGATCTATATGTATCTACTTCTAAATCTTCTGATCTAATTTCAATATTTACATCATCTGATAATTCAGGTAGTACATCAACCGCTGCAAATGATGTATGTCTTCTACTATTTGCATCAAAAGGAGATATTCTAACAAGTCTATGTACTCCTTTTTCTCCTTTTAAATATCCATATGCATTAAAACCTTTTACTATAAATGAAACACTTTTAATACCCGCTTCATCTCCATCTAGTAAATCAAGTACTTCAACTTCATATAATGTTTTTTGAGCCCACTTTATGTACATTCTATACAACATTAATGCCCAATCTTGTGATTCAGTACCCCCTGCTCCGGGATGTATTGTAACAATTGCATTATTTGCATCATATTCATCTGATAGTAAAGTATCAATTTCTAATTTTGCTAATGTATCATTTAAATAATCAACAATCCTTTCTGATTCTTTATAGCTATCTATGTCATTCATTTCTTCAGCAAGTTCAAAATTGAAAACAGCATCAGAGTATTTTTTATCAATATTTTCTACTTTTGATATGATCTGTTTTAAATTTTTCATATTTTGTAGAATTTTTTTTGAGTCATTATTTTCATTCCAAAAATTTGTTTCTAAGGTCTTAGTTTCAAGTAGTTTATATTGTTGTATTTTATTATCTATATCTAATGCCAGTTTTATTTTTTGTATTTTTTTCAATATATCGTTTAGCATTATTTTTAATTTATCAAAATCCATTAAAAAACCTCATTCCATATCTTATCAATATTTAGAGTATCATTTGGTAAATATTTAAATTCAAGACATGCATCTTGTGTAGGATGAAAGATAGATAAATAATATGACCAAAGTGCTAAATTTTCTCCTACTTTATTTATTTTGTTTCCGTATTTTATATCTCCATACAAAGGATGTAGAATATCTGCAAATTGGACACGTATTTGATGATGCCTTCCAGTAAACAAATTAATATCAACTAAAGTATAGTTTTTACCATTATATTCAAAACTTTTTATAGGGGTATATTCCAAAACCGCGAGTTTTGCATTATTAGTATTTTTTTCTGTAACTTTACTCATATTAATTCTTTCATTTTTAACAAGATAATTTTCAAGTTTTAAAATTTTACCATAATCCTCTTTATTAAATACTCCATTTACAATAGCATAATATCTTTTTTTAAATTCTTTATTTCGTATATACTCAGATAATCTAGAAGCAGCTTTAGAAGTTTTGGCAAAAATCATAACTCCGCCTACCATTCTATCTAGTCTATGAATGAGTCCTAAATATACCTCTCCTGGTTTGTTATATGTTATTTTCAAATATTCTTTAATATATGTTAACATATCTTTATCATTAGATTTGTCAGCCTGTACAGGAACGCCAACAGGTTTTACAACCACAATCACATGATTATCTTCATATAGTATGTTAAGTTTAGTATAATCAAAATTAATACTATTACTATAATTATGATAATTATTATTCATATAATATAAACTCCTTAAAAAAATATATAGAAAAAACTCCACAGATTGTGGAGCTAAATATCACTTATTTTTTAGTTTCTTTTTCTTTTATTTCTACTGCTTGTTTTTTATTGTAGAAACCACAACTTGGGCAAGCTTTATGTGATAGAACAGCTTCTCCACAGTTAGAGCAAGTTGCAAGATTTTTCTCTTCTAATTTCCATGTAGAACGTTTCAAATGAGTTCTTTCTTTTGACCATCTTCTCTTAGGTTGTGCCATTTTATATCCCTCCTTAAGTAAATATATATATGTATATAAAATAAATATTATTTACTACACTAAATTACCTATATATTATATACTAGAAAACACGATATGTCAAGCAAGAACAAAAACTTTTTAAAAAAGAGCAGTACAAAAAGTACTGCTTAAATTTTATGATTTTTTTGTTTTGTAATCATACCTTAAGAGGAAAATAAATAAATTATTTTTTCCAGAATTGGCATAGATTTTAAGAAAATCTCTAAAAAACTTTTCCTGTGAACTATAAAGTTCATGTGCATATTCACCTTCAGTAATTGAGTGTTCAATATATGCCTTTGACTGTGTTTCCATATTCTTTATCCTTTTTATAACCTTACTAGCTCTTACCTTAGATGACCACTCTGCTCTTTGACTATAGAACTGAAAAACACTAAATACAAGCTTAGAGTAATTTGCAATTTGAATATTACTAAACTTTTTAGCTTTTTCATATGTTGTCATATTATTATCACAAAGTGTCAAGTAGATATCGCAAAGTTCAGAATATGCATTCGTTATAAGTTCTTTAGAAAGAATATATTCCCCATCTTCAGATTTAGAATTTGCAAAATGAAAATTTACATTTTCTAATGTTTCATATACAACATTAGGCTTAAATTTTTGGCTGAGAAGATTTGCAAGAAACTTTTTATAAATACAATAATACATGATTATTGTATTTATCCGTCTATCTGCTTTTTTAATTGCAGATTCTTTGTCTGGAAAATACTTGTTTTCCGTTACATAGGAAAACAACTCTTTTATTTGCTCAGAATTAAGTGGTTCATTACCCACCAATTTTAATTTTGGAATCACCTTTCTGCATTCCATGATATCATCTCCTAATTTTATTTGATATTTATATATATACATAAAATATTATACCATACTTGTCAATATTAAATTTATGTGATATACTTTAATTAAGGTGATTACATTGGACTACATTAACATAAATAATTTGTTATTTATATACATATTAATAATTAATATAATATCATTTTTGTCAATGGGAATTGATAAAAATATTGCTAAGCATAAATTAACCCATATGAGAATAAGTGAAAAAACTTTTTTTATACTCTCTCTTATGTTAGGATCAATTGGTGTATATCTAGGTATATATACCTTTAGGCATAAGACAAAACATAAAAATTTTACAATTGGAATCCCTGTTATATTCGTTATAAACATAATTACAATATATTATTTTTTAAAATATGTAACGTGTATATAGTATAGATGAATGAACCTACAAACAATATGTTTGTAGGTTCATTCACTTTAAATTATTTGTTTTCTTTTTTTTGCTAAATACTCTTCTTTTTTTCTTTTTAAGGCTAATCCACCCTTTTTTGCTCTTTCCTTTTTATGTCTTTGAAGCAATTTACAACCGTTTATGTCAGACTTTAAGATGTTATGAATTACTGTTTTGGAACAATCGCAACATTTTTCAGCTTGCCGAACTGTAAGATCATTATCAATTATGTATTTGATAAGTCTTTGCTTTTCTGTCTCATCCTTTTGCCCTAGAACATAGAAAAACTGTTTCATTTTGTCCTCCTTAAGTCTTAGTTGTTTTTCTTTTGATAAAGTTTTATCATCTCCTATATTTTTTTTAAATAATAACATAATCTATTGCAATTGTCAATTAATATAACAAAAAGTGCTATATTATGTTAAAATTAGACATTTACATTTTATCTGGGACTTCTATTCCTAGAATATTAAGTCCTTTTTTTATAACAATACTAGTAGCATATACTAAAGCACATCTTGCTTTTTTTAATTCTTCTTCTTGATTTAAAATTGGAAGCTCATTATACATAGTTGAAAATGTTGTTGCTATATCAATTAAATATCTTGCAAGAATTGCTGGTTCATATAAGTCCACTGCTTTTTTTATAACATTTTCAAAATCTGATAATAACTCAATTACTTTCATCTCTATTTTAGTATTTAAAAGCTCATAATGTATATCATCACTATTTAATATAGTATTTGCCTTATCAAGTATACTTTTACATCTTACATAAGTATATTGTACATACGGCCCTGTTTCACCATCAAATCTTAGAATTTCATCTAAGTCAAATATTATATCTTTTACTTTACTCTGCTTTATATTATTGAAAACTAAAGCTCCAACGCCTATTTGTTTTGAAACTAAATCAATATCATCCATTTCTGTATTTTTTTCAGATATGATTTGTTTAGCTCTATATATAGCATCATTAATTAAGTCATTTGCATAGACAACATTTCCTTCTCGTGATGACATTTTACCAGTTTTAAGTCTTACCATACCATAACTTACATGTACTAAATTATTATAGTATTTTTCATCTACTAAATATTTTGCAACTTCAAAAATTTGTTTAAAATGTAAATTTTGTTCACATGCAGTTATATATATTGCTTTGCCAAAATCATATGTTCTTGAACGGTATAGTATTGCTGCTAAATCTCTAGTAGCATAAATCGTTGAACCATTAGATTTTAAAATAATACAAGGTGGCTCGTTTTCAGAAATAAAAACTACTTTTGCTCCATTACTCTCAACCAATACCTTTTTTTCTTCTAGCATATCAATAACTTCATCCATTTTATCATTATAGAAGGCTTCTCCATTGTATGAATCAAATGTACATCCAAGTATATCATAAATTCTAGCATATTCTTTTAGACTAACCTCTTTAATATATTCCCATATTTTAACATATTCTTTGTTACCTTCTTCTAATTTTTTAAAATTTTCTCTTCCCTTGTTCATTACATTTTCATCTTCTTTTGCAAGTTTATTTATTCTTACATAGATGTCAGAGAACGCTTCTAAAGGTTTTAAATTAAAATCATATTCATTTTTAAATCTGTTGTATCCTTCGATTATAAGGCCAAACTGTCTACCCCAATCTCCAAGGTAATTTATTCCTACAACGTTATATCCCTCAGTTTTATACATGTTATATATTGCTTTACCAAGCACTGTATTTCTTAGATGCCCTAAATGAAATGGTTTTGCAATATTTGGAGATGAATAGTCTATAACAATTGTTTTTGAATTTCCTATATTAGATGAACCATATTTTTCTTTTTTTTCTAGTATTTCTTTTAATATATCTACAACAAAACTTTGTTTATTTACAAAAAAATTTAAATATCCATTTACCGCTTCAATTTTTGTTATGTTTTCATCTTCCTTTAACTTGTTATTTAAATAAGATGCAATATTTACTGGTGAGTTTTTAAGCAATTTAGATAACTTAAAACATGGGAATGTAATATCTCCATTTTCTTCTGATTTTGGAATTTCTAATATATCTAAAATTTCTTCTTCTTGCATATCAATATTTTCTATTTTAAACAAATTATATAATGTATTAGAAACATATTTTTTAAATTCTTCCATTAAATATTACCTCCATTTTTTGCAAACTTTTCTATTATTTCATATATTATATTTTGATCATCATCTACTGCAACAATATTTTTTACTATTTTACCACATCTGCTACATTTATATATAACCACCTTACCTTTTTTTGATGTTTCTTCAATGTTGATAGGGATAAGAATACCCTTACACTCATTTCTTCTATCTCCGGGGTCAATATCTACATGTAGAGAATGTAAACAAAAATTACAATGATCTCTTGATGTATAGTTTAGTTTAGAAACCTTTTCGCCACAGTTTTTACATATAAATTCAGAATCATTTTTTACAAACATAATATCTCACTATCTTTCAAAGCAACCATTACCAATGAATTCTCTCATTATTGAATCAATTGGAATATTAGCTGTATCTATTGGTAAAAAGTTATTTAAAAATTCATATAATCTTCTAGATTCAGAATAATATGGACTTGTTCTTTCTACTTGTAGTAAAAGTGGCTGTGCAAATGTTCTCATAACACATGGTTCATATATCAAACTAGAGTTGTATATAAAGTCAACAGTATCTACAAATGGAAAAATATATTTTTCTTCTCCTTTTTTAACATTTGGCCATAAGTCAAATGTTTTTTCAACACTATGTCCTCTAGTTGTATAATCTCTTACCATTCTTCTTAAAATTCTTGTGTCTGTTGATGAGACTTTCGTATATGCATCTATATTTACACTTGCAATTGGTGCAATATATATTCTATATTTGTTTGAGTCATCTACAACTGTAGTAAGTATTGGATTTAGTGCATGTATACCCTCAACAATCATTACATCTTTTGGAGTAAGTTGTAATCTTTTTCCTTTATATTCCTTTGTTCCAGTCATAAAATTAAATTCAGGTAGTTCGACCATTTCACCATCTATTAAAGCTTTCATTTGGGTATTAAATAACTCAATATCTAGTGCATCAACTCTTTCAAAATCATACTTTCCATCTGGTCCTAGTGGAGTATCTTTTCTCTCTTTAAAATAATTATCCATTGAAATAGTTATAGGGTTATATCCAGATAAAGTAAGTTGTACACCTAATTTTTGTGCAAAAGTTGTTTTACCAGATGAAGAAGGCCCAGCTATGAGTATCATTTTTATATTTTTTCTTTTCTCTATATCTAAAACAAGTTCAACTAATTTTCTGTTTTGTATTGCTTCAGAAACTTGTATTATTCTATTACCATTACCACTTAATATTTCATTATTAAGTTTTCCTAAAAAGTTTAAATCAAGTATTTCATTTAATTTATTATACGAAATAAATGTATCAAAAAGCCCAGTATCTCTTGTATTCTTTTTTTCTTTCATGTTATAGTCTGGTACTACAAGAATTGCTCCATCTTTATACTTTATTAAATCAAAATCTTTTATATATCCTGTTGAAGGAGCTAAAATACCATAAAAATAGTTATATAGTCCATCACAAAAATACATTGAAATATATGATTTTAATCTATTATTCAAATTTAATAGTTTATGTTCATCATTTGATGCTTTATACAAAACCTCTGCCTCTTCTATTGATACTGTCTTTTTTATAATAGGTAGATCTTTTTCAACTATTTCAAGCATTTTATCTTTTATTTTTTCAATTTTTTTATCAGAAATATCCATGTTTTTTATTGTAAAATACATATCTTTATTTATAGTTGCAATAAATTCAACATCAACATCACTATATAACTTGGTAAGTGCCATATATAGTACCATTTTAAGAGTTTTGGAATATATTCTATATCCATCATCGCTTGCAAATTTTACAAATTCAATATATGAGTCTGCAACTATTTCATATTCATAAGTTTTTACTTCATTATTTATTTTTACAGCTAGTACATCTTTTAAATTTGTACCCACCATTTTAAGTACATCTATTACTTTAGTTTTGTATTCCACTTTTATTTTTCTAGAATCCTCAAAAGTAACATATATCATATTACTATTTTCTACTTTCATATCTTTTATCAACCCCTAAATAATATATGCTAGAGATAACTTCTAGCATATATATTTTATCATTTATTATTCATTATTTCTACTTTTTTTTAACATTTTCTAAAAAAACTTTTATAAATTCATTGTTATTCTTTGTCTTTACCAATATATTTAATATCTTTTCTACAATCTCCATGTTACTTAAACTAGAATTTTGGTTTGACATTATTCTTCTAATATAATTGCTACATTTAAGTTCATTATCATCAAGTAGTAATTCTTCTCTTCTAGTAGAAGATTTATATATATCAATAGATGGATATATTCTTTTTTCACTAAGTTTTCTATCTAGGTGAATTTCCATATTTCCAGTACCTTTAAATTCTTCAAAAATAATATCATCCATTCTGCTTCCTGTATCTGTTAGTGCAGTAGCAAGTATTGTTAAACTTCCTCCATTTTCTATATTTCTTGCAGCTCCAAAAAATTTCTTTGGAAAATGCAGTGCAGCAGGATCAAGTCCACCAGACAAAGTTCTTCCACTTGGATCTACTTCTAAATTATTAGCACGTGTAAGTCTAGTTAAGCTATCAAGTAATATAACAACATCTTTATTATGTTCTACTAATCTCTTAGCTCTTTCTAAAACCATTCTTGAAACTTTTATGTGATTTTCTGGTGATTCATCAAAAGTAGAATATATAACATCCGCACCTACTATAGATCTTTGTATATCTGTAACCTCTTCGGGTCTTTCATCGATTAATAATACCATTAAATACACATCTGGGTTATTTGTAGTAATACTATTTGCAATTTGTTTTAAAATAGTTGTCTTACCAGCTTTTGGTTGTGCAACAATTAATCCACGTTGACCTTTTCCAATAGGAGCTAAAATATCAATTATTCTTGTTGAATATTCAATAGGATTATTCTCCATTTTCAATTTTTCAGTTGGATATATTGGAATTAAAGAATCAAAATCACGTCTATTTACTGCTACTTCTATTCTATCATCATTAATGCTTTCAACATATATCATTGAAGGATATTTGTTTTGTGGCTCAGATGTAAATCTTGCAATTCCTTTTAATTTATCTCCTGTATTTAGCTTAAATCTACGTATCTGTACTTGTGATACATATATATCTTTGCTTCCTGGTAGATAATTATCACTTCTTAAAAATCCATATCCATCTGGCATAACTTCAAGTATTCCCGATGCAATATAATCTGTTTCTGGATTTTCTATTTGTATATCCACCTTATCTTCCAAGGCATTTGTTTTTTCTAACCTTTTAATTATTTCTTCAACTAAATATTCTTTTTTTAATCTTTCATATCCATCTAACTTTAATTCCTCAGCTATTTTTCTAAGCTCAGCTAAAGTTGATTTTTTTAAATTTTCACTTGTGTACATATTGTACCTCCTTACCTTAAATTAATTTTGCAAAAAGATCATACTCTGTATAATCAGTTATTTTTACATTATAGAATTCACCGATTATAACACGATAAAAGTTATCTTTTTCAATTTTTATATATATTCTGCCATCAACGTCTGGTGCATCCATATATGACCTACAAACAAAATATTTTTCATCATCTGATATATCTTCTACTAAAACTTCAAGTTCTTTATTTAACATTTTTTTGTTTAAATTACAAGATATACTATTTTGTAAAGTCATTAGTTTATCATATCTTTCTTTTTTTACTTTTGTACTCACTTGATTTTTCATATTAAATGCTTTTGTATCTTCTTCTTTTGAAAACATAAATGCACCTAATCTTTCAAATTTTAAAATTTTAACAGCATTAATAAGTTCATCAAAATCTGTATCAGTCTCACCAGGAAAACCTACAATAACTGTTGTCCTTAATATTGCATCAGGTATTTTTTTACGTATTTTTGCACATAAATTAAATATCTTTTCTTTTGTATCTCTCCTATTCATATCTTTTAAAACTTTATTAGAAATATGTTGTATTGGTATATCAAAATATTTACATAATTTATTGTTATTCTTAAATTCATCAATTAAATCATCATCCATCTCTGATGGATACATATAAAGTACACGTATCCATTTAATATTAGAAATTTTTGAAATTCTAGATATCAATTCTTTTAGCATAGGTTTACCATATATGTCCAGTCCATATCTTGTAGTATCTTGTGAAATAACACAAATTTCTCTTGCACCTAGAGTTACTAAATTTTCAACTTCAGCTAAAATATCTTCCATATATCTACTTCTAAAACTTCCTCTTATGATTGGTATAGCACAATAACTACAGCAATTATCACAACCATCAGATATTCTAACATATGCAAGTGGAAATTTTGAAGATATAACTCTATCTTGAAAACATAAAGAAGAATTTAAAAATTTAGAATCTAAAAATTTCGACAAAATAACATCAATATTTGGATACTCATCAACACCGATACAAAGGTCAACTTCTGGCATAACTTCAAGTATTTGTTTTTTATACCTTTTAGCTAAGCAACCAGTTACTATTAATATTTTACATTTACCAATTGTTTTAAAGTCAGCAGCATATAATATTGTATCAATTGCTTCTTTTTTTGCGGATTCTATAAATCCACAAGTATTTACAATTATAACCTGTGCTTCTTCTAATTGATTTGTTAAATGATAATGATTCTTTTTAAATAGTCCTAGTATCATCTCACTATCTATTTGATTTTTAGTACACCCAAGCGATATAAGTGAAACATTCATAACATATTGTCCTCCATTATGTGCATATTATATCATACATGGAGTGAGAAATAAATAAAAAAATGTCGAAAGACTAAAAAAGATAAATTTTTTTATCAAACTTGATTTTTTATGTAAAGTATGTTATAATAATATTATGTTATTTTTGAAATATAAGGTTACTACCTTATAAATAAATTAAAGGGAGCAAAAAAAATGCTTTTGAAGTTCAGTGAGATCTATTTTGACAAAAAGTTTGACATCGTAGGGTTTGACATTCCTTTAAGAACAGCAAGTTATGTTCTATCATTAAATGGGCATATCTTCGTTCTAAAAGACACTCGTGACTTGAATACAATTCAAGAACTTGCAATTGACAGATTAAACTTTGACATGAATAGAAAAAGACAGTTGGAAGTAGAAGCAATGGCAACTGAAGAGAAAATTACAATTAACAATAGAGATTTACTCTCAGAAGTCGTTTCTCTTCGGTTAATGGAAAAGGCAGGTCTTACCTCTTTGTAAAAACAAACACCTCGTGAAAATATTCACGAGGTTGTTTTTTTATTTTTCATATATTATTGGTTGAATTTGCTCACTTTTCATAGCACTATATACAGTATCTGATATTTTTGAATAGTCAAGCACCAAAGATTTTGGCTTGTTTATATGATCATCTTGGTTAAAAGGTATAAAGTAAATATTCTTTCTATTTAATAATTCAGCTATGTTTTTTATACTCCCCCCTAGTCCATCATTTGTTGATATACCAATTACTACTGGTCTATCAATTCTTAGATGACTTTTTGCAGCCATAAGTACTGGAGTATCAATTACTGAATGAGCAAGTTTTGCTGCCGTATTTCCTGTACATGGGCAGATAACTAAAACATCTAACATTTTTTTTGGTCCTATAGGTTCAGCTTTTGCTATTGTATCAATAATTTCATTACCTGACTTTTGTTTTAACATATCTATAAATTTATCGGTTTCATAAAACCTGTTTTTTTCTGTTTTTACTATGTTACTTATTATAGGGATAACAGTAGTAGCACCTTCGTTATATAATTCTTCTATTATACTTTCTACGCGACTAAAACTACAAAATGAACCTGTTATACCTAGTCCTATTTTTAAGTTCTCTAATTTCATATCTATTCCTCCTGTTTATATATATTATGAGAGAACTAGGACAAAGGTGAAAAAAACAAGCAAAAGCTTGTTTAAAATTTTCTAAATAATCCAACTACTTTACCAAGTATTTGAGCATCTTTTACAATAATTGGTTCCATTGTATCATTTTCAGGTTGTAACCTTATATAATCTTTTTCTTTATAGAAAGTCTTAACTGTTGCACAATCTTCAATAAGGGCCACAACAACTTCTCCGTTTCTTGCAATACTTTGTTTTGAAACAATTATATAGTCACCATCATTGATTCCTATGTTTATCATACTTTCACCTTGTACTTTAAGTATGAAATTATCATTTTTAAGTGAATCTCTATTAAAGAAGCTTTCTCCAACCGTAAAATAATCTTCAATATTTTCTTGTGCAAGTATAGGCTCTCCAGCTGCTACTTTACCAACTATAGGAAGAGCAATAGTTGCCTCATCTCCAACTATTTTCATAGCTCTTGTTTTTAAATCAGCTTTTGATATAAGTCCTTTTTCAGCTAATTTCCATATGTATTGATGTGCTGAAGAAGTTGATTTAAATCCCAGTGCAGCACAAACCTCTCTTACTGAAGGTGGATAACCAGATAGCCTTATCTTTTCTTTGATATAATCAAAAACTCTTTGTTCTTGCTTACTTAAATTAACTTCACTCATAAATAACCCCCCGATTTATATATTGCCAAAATTATATCATACAAACTAGTGTTTGTCAAACAAAAGTTTGTATTTTATATAAAATTATTAGTCACCAAAGTAAACTCCCATATTTTTAGCTGTTTTTATTAAATCGTTATTTTCAAAATCTAAAATTCTAGGAATCCTCTTTTTAGGGAAAAGCATTTTAGTTAGTTTGTTTTCTTGTACTCCTACAATATACCCACTTTCATTTGAAACTAGTAGTCTAAAAGCATAGTCACCAAGTCTAGCACCAGTTATGATATCATTACTACAAGGCATACCACCCCTTTGTATATGACCTAATATCATATTTCTTGATTCAACTCCAAGTTTTTCTTCAATTTGATTTGCAATTTTTTCAGAAACTCCACCATATCTTTTTTGTTCAAAACTATCTTTTACTATTCTTGATATTGTTTCAGACTTTCCTAATCCTTTAGCAGCTTCAGACACTGCAATAATTGCATATCTTTTACCAGAATCTAGTACATTTTTTATATGTGCACATACTTTATCTATGTTATATTCTCTTTCAGGAAGAAGTATTACATCTGCACCACTTGCAAATCCTCCATATAAAGTTAAGTAACCTGATGTTCTACCCATCATTTCTACTACAAATACTCTTCTATGTGAATATGCAGTTGTTTTTAATTTAGATACTGCATCTACCACATTAGCAACTGCTGTATCAAAACCCAGAGTTGGATTACTTGCAGACATATCATTGTCTATTGTTTTTGGAATACCAACTACAGGCATTCCGCGTTCATTAATAACTCTTGCAGAATCGAGAGTTCCATCTCCTCCAACTATAACCATACCTTCTACGCCAATTTTTTTAAGTGCTTCTATTCCTTCATCTACTCTATCTATATATACAGAACTATCATCATCACTTGGATAATGAAATGGATTTTGTTTATTAGATGATCCAAGTATTGTACCACCCATTGTTTCAATATTTTCTACTGTTTTCATATCTAAAACAGTATATTTTTTTTCAACAAAACCAATAAAACCATCTATTATACCAACTACTACAATGTTTTTATTACTTGCAGACATTACCACTGTTTTTATAACACTATTAAGACCTGCACAATCTCCTCCTGCGGTCATTATTGCAATTTTTTTCATATGTATCCCCTCCACTATTTTTTTATACTTTCCTTTTCTTCTTTTGTCATTTTTTCACAAGCATAAGATAACGTTATACTTGGTATTTTTTTTATACTATTTTTTTCTTTTAGAAAGTCAATTACAAGTTGTTTATCTTTTTTATACATTTCTCTTAATACCCAACCATTAGCTTTTCTTATTAAGTCATCATTTGAATATAACATATATGCACATACAGAATATGGTAAATCTAAAATATTATATTTTATCAGTGTAAGAGATGATACTATACCAATTCTTCTTACCCATAAATTATGTGATGCTAAATATTTTGAAATCTCTAATTTTGCTTTTTCATTTTCACCTGATTTTAACATTCTTAAGAGTTCAAAGCCAAGTATTTTAGGAGCTATTTCATCTGTTAAATCCCAATTGTTTATTTTATCAATATTTTTAGTAAAAATAGCATATATTTTATTCATCTCTTCTTCATTTTTCTTTTTATATGCTTTGTTATACATATTAGTAAGACAAAAACAAGCAAATTGTCTAAACTCATGATAACTTGAGTTTATATAATATGATAATATATCATAATTTAGATATTGTATCCATTTTTTTGATAAATTTCTTAAATCCCCAACAATTATACCTATTAACTTATCATTTGCTCCATAGCCGTTTGGTATAATTTGAAGAGTCATTTTTGAAAATTCTATATTATTTGATTTTGTTGACATACATATTTCATCTGCAATTAAAAATGAGATTAGTTTATTGCTAAGTTCATCTATATTATTTGACTTTGATAAAAAACTACCTATAACATATTCATCTACATTGAGTAACATATCTTCTATAATATTATCTAGATTTATTCCACCATCTACTTGTATAATTTTATTTTCGAATATGCTCCTTGCAAACTTTATTTTTTCATTCATATCATCAATATATTTTTGTCCACCAAGACCTGGATGCACAGTCATTATCAATATTTTATCAAATAAATCTTCATATTTTTTTAAATCTTGAATATTTGAAGTTTCTGGATTTATTGCAACACCTATTGTAGTTTTCTTGTTTTTTTGTTTATTATTTTCATTTATTTTCTTCTTTAAATATAAAATATTATCGTGAAAACATGGAGTTTCAAAATGTATTGTTATACTATCTGCACCATATTTTATTACTTTATCAATATATCCGTCTATAACAGGAGCTTCTACCATTAAATGAACATCAAATTCTTTATTGGTAATATCTCTTAATTTACTTATATAATCTATATCAAGGCCGCTATTTTTAACAAACTTTGAATCCATTATATCAAAATGCACAGCTATTTCCATATTTGTTTTTATATTATTTTCAATAGCAAATACATTTTCTAAATATTTTCCCTTATCTTTAGAATCTAATATTGATAACAATATTTTCTTTTTATTTTTCATATATACCTCGTTTATTTATATTTTTTATTATCTTGTTCTTTTAGTTTTTCATAAATATACACATATCTTTCATATCTTTTTAAATCAATATTTCCCGTTTCCACTGCTTTTTTTACCATACATTCAGATATATTTTCATTTGTATGTGTACAGTCTAAATATTTACATGAATGCTTTAAAAAATCAGGGTAATATTTTTTTAACTCCTTATATTCTATATCATATAATTCATATGATGAAAAACCTGGTGTATCTAATATATATGTATTTTCACAGTTATCAATTGAATATAGTTTAACATGCTTTGTTGTGTGTTTTCCTTTGTTTGATTTAGTTGATATATCTCCAATTTCTATATCTATATTTTCTGAATTAATTATTTTCTTTACAAGTGAAGATTTACCAACACCGGAATTTCCAGATAGTGCAGTTATTTTACCTACCAATATTTTAGCTATTAAATTAATGTTTATGTCCTCATTGCTACTAAATAATATAACATCAATATTTAAAGAGGCATACACAGTTTTAATATAATCTAGTTCTTTTTGGGTTTCTTTATTTAATAGGTCTATTTTACTTATTGCTATTATTGGTTTTATATTATTACTTAGACATAATATTATTTCTTTATCAAGCAATAGATAATCTGGTTTTGGATTGTCTAAAGAAACAATAAGTAACATTTGATAAATATTAGCAACCGGTGGTCGTATAAGAGAATTAATTCTTGGAATAATATCTTCAATTATCCATGAATCATAACTTTTTGCATACTTTACCATATCTCCTACTAATATTTTTTTCTTCTTTTTGATATTACCTCTAATAGTAGCTACTATTAGAGGTAAATCACTTTTGTCTGTTTTTATAACATACTTGTCAAGAAGAATTTCTACTATTACTCCCACATTTTTTTGTATTTCCAAGCTAATCTCCTTTATTTAAAACTTATTGTTTGCTCTTTTTTCTTAACTCCATCAATATATATTTGTAATGTTGCACTTGTATATCCGTTAATTGTAAATGTCGCTTTTTCTTGAGTTACAGGCAATTCTTTATCATAATATGTATTTGTAGCAGAACCATCAATTGAACCAACTACTTTTACAGCTATGTTTTTAGTTGTATCTTCTGGAAGTGTACCACCTTGTAATTCTAAAAGATCAAGTGTAACTGTTTTAGATACCATTAATTTATTTACAGTTATTGTTACTAAATCTCCTTCTTTTAATTCCTGATTTTGAGGATAACTTTGAGATATAACAACACCATTATCTTTAGTTTTATCTTCTCCTGTTTCCACTTTTACTGTTAATTTTAAATCAGTAATAGCTTTTTTAGCATCTTCTTCTGTCTTACCAAGTACGCTTGGCATTATAACTTTAGCTTTACCATCCCCTATGCTTACCTTTACATGCACTGTACTTCCATATGCAGCTTCAGAATCTTTTGCTGGATCTTGTGATATTACAAGGCCTTCAGCAACTGTATCACTTGTGATTTCTTCTTTTTCAATTACAAAACCAAGAGTTTCTTCTAATTGATATTTAGCAACTTTAAAATCTTGACCTGTTACATCAGGTACTACAACCATTTTCTTACCTTTACTTACCACAACAGATATTGTTTTATCAGCTGTTGTTGTGTCTGCATTTGGAGTTTGAGATATTATATATCCTTCTTCTATTTCATTATCATAATCTTCTTTTACTTTATTAATTGTTATACCTTGTTCAGAATATGTAGTTACTACATCATCATATTTTTGATTTACTAAGTTTGGTATTTGAATTTGTTGATTTGCAAGATTATCTCTTTTTATTTTATTATATATTTTTACTCCAAAGAAAGATACAATTATTACAATAAGAATTGCTGCCGTAATTAAATATATTTTTACAAGCTTCTTATTTTTTTTAGGGTTTTTCTTATCTTTTTTTACTGATACATTGTCATCTAATTCTTCGTTTTCTTTTACATCTATATCTTCTTTTGACGATACAACGCTCATTCTTCTTGGTTGTCTCATTCTTAAATTAAGGACTTTATTTTGTTCCTCTTGTTCCCTAGTTATTATTGGAATAACTTGTGTTTTTCCAGCTTCTAAAGCACTAAAACTTGTTTTTGTTCCATTTGGATTTCTTAAAGCCATATTTAAATCATCAAGAAGATCAGTTGCATTTTTATATCTATCCATTGTACTCTTTGCCATACATTTTAATATTATTTTGTTTATTTGATCTGAAACTTTTGGATTTATATCTTTTGGCGGAACTGGTTCTTCCTGAATATGTTTTAATGCTACACTAACTGGTGAATCGGCATCAAATGGTAATTTTTTAGTTGCCATTTCATACATTACAACACCTAATGAGTATATATCAGATTTTTCATCTGTATACCCACCTTTAGCATGCTCTGGCGAAAAATAATGGACCGAACCCATTGTATTACCAAAGTTAGTAATTGTTGCAGTTGTTGATACTTTAGCAATTCCAAAATCTGTAACCTTTGCCACTAAATTTTTATTAAGAACAATATTGTGTGGTTTTATATCTCTATGAATTATATGTGCTTTATGTGCTGCTTCTAGTGCAGATGCAATTTGTATAGATATTTTTAAAACTACTTCATTGCTTAGTACAGGATGTTCATCAATATAGTCCTTTAATGTTTTACTTTCAAGTAATTCCATTACTATATAATTTATTCCATTTTCTTGACCAACATCATATACTGAAACAATATTAGGATGAGTAAGTGATGCTGCAGATTGAGCTTCTGCTCTAAATCTTTTTACAAATAACTCATCTTTTGCAAACTCTGGCTTTAATACTTTTATAGCAACATATCTATTTAATAGATTACATCTTGCTTTATATACTATTGCCATTCCACCTATACCAATTTGTTCTAATATTTCATATCTATTTGCTAAAACTTTACCTATAAGATCCAATGTTATCGCTCCTTTTTATAGCTTTATAGCTATTAGTGTGATATTATCACTTCCACCTTTATCATTTGCTTTTGCAACAATTTTTTCTGCAGTATTTTCAAATTTATTTTTTTTAAATATATTTAATATATCTTTTTCTGAAAGCATATTACTTACACCATCTGTACACATTAAAATATAACCATTTATGCTATTATCAAGTTCATATATATCAATATCAATTTTATTAAAAACACCTACCGCTTTAGTTAGCATATGTTTTTGTGGATGATTTTTTGCCTGTGTCTCATCTATAATGTTAGTTTTAACTAAAGTGTTTACATAGGTATCATCTTCTGTTATTTGGATTATCTTATCACAGCTTGAATTTATATTATATATTCTACTATCTCCAACCCAAGTATAGAATATATTTCCATTATGTATCAGTACAATTACTAAAGTTGTACCCATATTTTTGTATTTTACATCTGTTTTCTCTAATTTATATATTTCATCGTTTGCAAGTATAATGGATTCCTTTAAGATATTTTTAAAATCGAGTCTTTTATCTTTCATATAACATTTTTCAACATATGCAAGAATTATTTCACTTGCAACTTTACTTGCAACTTCACCACTTTCATAGCCACCTAAACCATCTGCTACAATATATATGGTACATTCATTATCATATTTGTTTGTTATCAAATAATCTTCATTTTTTTCTCGTTTTCTGCCTACATCTGATTTTGATACAAATTCCACTACTTGCTCACCACCTTTTCCATATTATATAGTATATGAAAAAAATTTTCAATATATATGCATATACTATTTTAAAAATTAATTATTTTCTATAAATTTTTGCCTTAATTGACCACAAGCTGCATCTATATCAGAACCAAGTTCTCTTCTTACAGTAGTTACAATGCCAGAAGAATTTAACGTGTCCATAAATATTTTTATATTTTTTTCATTGCTTTTTACATATTTACCGTTTTTAATTGTATTTACAGGAATTAGATTAACATGTGCAATCATTCCCCTCAATAATTTAGCAAGTTCTAAAGCAGTTTTTTTATCATCATTTACAGAGTCAATTAATGCATATTCAAAACTTATTCTTCTGCCGGTTTTTAAAATATAATATCTACAAGCATCTAACAGTTCATTTATGCTGTATGAATTTGCAACCGGCATTATTTCTTTTCTTTTTTCATCAGTCGTTGCATGAAGTGATATAGATAGAGTTGCTTGTATATTTTCATCAGCAAGTTTATATATATTCGGAACAATACCACATGTTGACAAACTAATATGTCTTGCCCCTATATTTAAACCTTCAGGCGAATTAATAATTTTTATTGAATTTACTACATTATAGTAATTATCTAATGGTTCTCCAATTCCCATATATACTACATTGGAAATTCTTTCAGAAGTGTAGTCTTGTACTATATGAATTTGACCTTCTATTTCACTTGGTGTTAAATTTCTTTCAAAACCTGCTTTAGTTGAAGCACAAAATTTACATCCCATTTTACAACCAACCTGAGTTGAAACACATATTGTATTTCCATGGTTATATTTCATAAAGACCGATTCAATTGCTGCAGTATCATTTAATTTAATTAAAAACTTTTTAGTACCATCTTTTTTAGATTCCTGCACTTGTATAATTTCCATTTTAGTTAGGTAAGTTTTCTCTTTTAGTTTTTCTCTTAAACTTTTTGAAATATCTGACATTTCATCAAAATCTTTAACATTAAATCTATGAATCCATTTAAAAATTTGTTTTGCATGAAATTTTTTTTCACATAGAGATTCCACATATTTTTCTAAATCAGTAATAGTCATATCGCATATGTTTATTTTATTTACAACATCTATTTTCATTAATTTAACTTTTCTCCTACTTTAAATTTATTGCCTTTTAAAAACTCTTTTACATCCATTCTTTTTGAATTTTCAGGTTGAATTACAATTATTTCTATATATCCACCCAAACATTTTATTCCAAGTTTTTCTTTTGTAATATATGCTATTTGTGAATTTTCTATATTACTATATCTTTCATCTAATCCTTCTTTTACAAATTTTACTTCATACACTTTATATCTCTTAGAATTTGAGTCTAAAAAATATGTCCCCATATATGAAAGTCCTCTTACTAAATTATATATTGATTCACCGCTTTTTGAAAAATCTAATTTTCCCATATCTTTCTCAATCATTGGTGCATATGATAAAACATCTTTTTGTTTTTGTCTTTCTAAAGAACCATCTATTAGTTTATCTAATGTTTTTACCAGTAAATTTGCTCCTACTATCATTAATTTATCATGTAAAGATTCAAAATTGTCATTATCTAATATATCAACTTCTTCTTTCAAAAGCATATCTCCTGTATCCATTCCTTCATCCATATACATAGTTGTTATACCTGTTTTTTTGTCTCCATTTATTATACTCCACTGTATTGGTGCTGCTCCTCTATATTTTGGAAGTAATGAACCATGTACATTAATACAACCATATTTAGGAAAATCTAATATTTCTTTTGGAAGAATTTTTCCATATGCTGTAACACATATGACATCTGGAGAAAGTGTTTTAAGTATTTGCATTATATCTTGATTATCCTTTATTTTTAATGGTTGAAAAACAGGTATGTTTTTAGAAATAGCATATTCCTTTACAGGTGACATTTGAAGTTTTAATCCTCTTCCACTAGTCTTATCTGGATTTGTAAATACACCAACTACATCAAAATTTGCATCACATAAAAACTTAAGTGACTGTTTTGCAAACTCAGGTGTACCCATAAAAACAATTTTTAAATCTTTTCTTTCCATTAAATTCAATCTCCTTATATTATACTATATAACTATAGTTCAATATTTTATTTAACTTACGTTTTCTTTTTTATTTTATTTTTTTATTTTTCTTTTTTTGTTTATTATTTCCATTTTCAACATTTTCATTAGGGTCATATTTATATACGTTATACGCTTTATCTAAAAATACTTTTCCATCTAAATGATCTATTTCATGTTGTAGTACAACCGCCTCAATATCTTTTGCTTTTATTGTTACTTTATCGCCATCTAGGTTTAATGCTTCAACAGTCACTTTTTCATATCTATCTACGCATCCAAATATATTTGGAAAGCTTAAACAACCTTCTTCAGTAGTAATCATCTTTTTTGATTTTGATGTTATAACAGGATTAATAAGTACAATTGGATTCTTTTTACCATTTTTTTCTATATATGATATATCATATACAATCATTCTTTTTAGCATACCCACTTGTACTGCTGAAAGTCCCAATCCGTCATATGCGTACAATGAATCAATCATATCATCTGCAAGTTCTTTTATTTTTTCATCAATCACTTCAATATTCTTTGATACTTTTCTAATTATCTCATCACTATCTAATCTAATTTGTCTTATTGCCATTTTTATATCTCCTTTAACTATTTTGTACAGTTTCTTCTGAAGTTATGTCTTCAGAAGATGTATTTTCTTCATTATTTCCAAGTTTTAACTCCTGCCATTCTGCTTTTGATACTAGCACTTGTCTTGGTTTACTTCCCTCATATCCTGATATAAGGCCACGCTGTTCCATTTGATCTATAATTCTACCAGCTCTTGAGTATCCAATTTTAAATCTTCTTTGTAACATGGAAGCTGATGCTTGACCCATATCAACAACTAAATCTATTGCATCTGTTAAAATTGGATCCGCATCTGATTCATCTTCATCAGATGAGCCTTTAGTTTTGTCATTTGATTTTTCTATGCTTTCTATAATATCTTCGCTATATGTTGCATTGCTATTTTGCTTTATATACGATACGATATCTTCAATTTCTTTTTCTGAAATGAAAGCTCCTTGTATTCTATGTGGCTTGCTTTCTCCCACAGGAAAGTATAGCATATCTCCTTTTCCAAGTAATTTTTCTGCTCCTGCCATATCTAAAATGGTCCTTGAATCCACCTGTGATGACACTGTAAAAGCTATTCTGGATGGAATGTTTGCTTTTATTATTCCAGTAATTACATCAACTGATGGTCTTTGAGTCGCAACAACTAAATGCATACCTGCTGCTCTTGCCATTTGTGCAAGTCTACATATTGCATCCTCAACATCATTTGGTGCAACCATCATTAAATCAGCAAGTTCATCTATTATAATTACAATTTGTGGCATCTTTACTCCATCAAGTTCTGTTTCAATTGCTTTATTATATCCTTTTATATCTTTTACACCATGCGAAGCAAATAAATTATATCTTCTAACCATTTCTTGAACCGCCCAATTAAGAGCACCTGCTGCTTTTTTAGGGTCTGTTACCACTGGTATTAAAAGATGTGGTATTCCGTTATACCCTGAAAGTTCAACCATTTTTGGATCAACTAGTATAAGTTTTACATCACTAGGTTTTGATTTATATAATATAGAAACAATCAAAGAATTAATACACACACTTTTACCTGAACCAGTTGAACCTGCTATTAAAACATGTGGCATTTTTGCAATATCTCCCACAACAGTCTCACCCGCTGCATCTTTTCCAAGTGAAAAAGCAACATTTGATGGATGATTTTTAAATGTATCTGATTCTACGACTTCTCTTAATAGCACAGACTCCGGCATAGTGTTTGGAACTTCTATTCCAACTGCAGCTTTACCTGGAATTGGTGCTTCTATCCTTATACTTTTAGCTGCAAGATTAAGTGCTATATCATCCGCTAAATTAACTATTCTACTAACTTTAACACCTGTACTCGGTGTTAATTCATACCTTGTTACAGTAGGGCCTTTAGTTATATTAGTAACTTTAGCTTCTACTCCAAAACTTGCAAGTGTTTTTTGAAGTTTTACAGCAGTTGCATGGATTGATCTTTTATCAATTGTTCCATCTTTCGATTTTTGTTTTCCAAGTAAATCAATAGGAGGAAACACATAGTTTTGATCTTCATAAAGTTTTGTATGGTCTAATGTTAATACTTCTTTTATAGTCTTATCTTCTTTTTGTTCTCTTTCTTTTTTAAAAAATTCATCTCTTTGTTGTTTTGCTTGAAGTTCAGATTCACTAGGTTTTCCACCTAATTTATTAAAATCAAATTCAATTTGTTCTGCTTTATCAACTTTTAAATTTGATTCTACATTTACATTTCCTTTTTCTTTCATTTTCTCTTCTTTTGCTCTTCTTCTTTCTGTTCGAGAGAGCTTACCATCTTTATCTAAATCAAATTTTTTAATGTATTCCTCATCTTCTTCATCTTCCTCGTCTTCATCATGTTCTTCTTTTGCAAAAAGCGTGTTATATACACTTTTTAATCCATCAGATATGAATAAAAAAAACGATGAAATTGCTGAAATCAGCTGTTTTATTGATATACGTAAATAATACATAATAGCAATTAAAGTTAAGAATATAAGTAAAATACGTGCACCTACAACACCAATTAAATTTATAATTACTGAAGCAATTACAGAACCTACAGCACCTGATATATTGGAAAAATCTATACTATCATTATATGCATTAGATACATATTGTATAAAATTGTTGTATAAGTTATAGTCTTTTTCTACAAATGAAAAAAGTAGTGCAGAAAAAAAGGTCATAAATATTAATCCTTTTAACACTTCAGAAGAAAATTTCATATTTTTTTCTGATACTATCATCATTATACCAGTAATTACTAACACTAAAGGAAATACATATGCTGTATATGAAAATAGTCCCTTAAAAATTTCACTTATACCTTCAGCAAGCGAGCCAACATTAACAAATGTAAAGAATACAAAAAGAAGTAACCCTAATACAACAGATATTCCACCCATTAACTCAGTGCTAATACGTTTTTTACTGCTTCTCGCACTAGTTTTTTTTCTTACATTTGTATTTTTTCTTTTAGTATTTGATTTTTTACCCATATTATATCTCTTCCCTCTTATATAAATAACAAATGCATGCAGTATTAATAAATTAATGCAGCATACATATTCTTTTATTTTATTTCTTTTCTGTTATTGTGAACAATTTGTAATGTTTCTTTTAGAATGTCCTCCACTTTAGCAAGTATTGAATCAGCATACTCTTTTGTACCTGCACTTATTTCTTTAGATACTTTTGTTGCACTTTCTACAATCTCTTCTTTTTGTGCAAGTGCTTGTTTTGTTATAACATGCTCATCAACCATTGCTATTATTTTAGCTTCTGCGTCTTTTAAAAGACTTTCCGCTTCTTTTTGTGCATCTGCAATAATTCTTTGTCTTTCTTCTTTTACCCATTTTGCTTGTTTTAATTCGTCTGGAAGTTTTAAACGTATATCTTCAAGTATTTCTTCTAATGCTTCTCTATCAATTACTACTTTTGAAGAAAATGGCAGTTTTTTACCACTATCTAATAACTCCTCCAAATTTTCAATTAAAGTAAATATTTCCATAAAAAATTACCTCCATCTATATAACTTTAATAAAACTCTTCCGTATATTCTTTCGTCAAAACATTCTAAATTTTCAAATTCTAAATGAATGTTGCTATTTTTTTTCATTAGCTCTTTGTCTGTTTCATATATTATAATCCCATCTTTTGACAAAATTTTTTTACAATTTGAAATGTATTCAAGCGAATTTTTAGCATAGTCAGTCATATATGGAGGGTCTAAAAATATTATATCAAAAATTTCATCTTGTGATTCAAATTGTTTTAAACATTTAATATAGTCTTTTTTTGTTATTTTAACATATTTTTTAGTATTAGTCAATGAAACATTACTTAAAATTGTCGAAATACTGTAATTTTCTATATCATTTAGATGAGCATATAAAGATCCTCTACTAATTGCCTCAATTCCTAGATTTCCTGTTCCTGAAAAAAGATCTAAAACTCTAGAATTTTCAAGGTATGGAGTAATTATACTAAATAAAGCTTCTTTTACTCTATCTAAAGTAGGCCTTGTTTTTTCAGTTTTAGGACTTTCAAGTCTTTTTCCTTTATATTTTCCTGCAATTATCCTCATAAATTATCACCAACAATATCTACAATAGCTGGCTTTTTCTTAAGTGCATTGGCAATATCTGGCGATATTTCATCTATTTTTATTGCATCTTTTATATATTCATATGCACTGTCGAATTTTATTTTTTCATTAAAAAACACTTTCAATATTTTATCTTGTGGATTTACTTTATCACCAACTTTTTTTAAAAATTCAAAACCTACTGAATAATCTATCTCATCTTCTTTAGCATTTCTGCCACCACCTAAAGCTACTAGTGCTTCTCCAATTTTTTTACTATCTATAGATATAATATATCCTTCTTTTTCTGTAGTAATTTCTTTTAAAAACATTGCATTGTTATTTAAAATTGGCATATCTATACTCATATTAATCCAATCCATATATACATTATGTATATGTCCACCCTGGGCTTTTACAAGATGAATAAATTTATCATATGCTCTTTTACTAGTAATACTTTCTAATATTTTTACTTTGTTTCTTTCAATATCATCGCCAAGGCCAGCCATTTTAATCATATATGCAGCTGTTGTAAATACTACATCTTTTAGTTCTTTCCTTTTTTCACTATTTAATGTAGTTTCATCAGATAACAAAAATGAAATAACTTCTTCTATCTCAAGAGAATTTCCAACACATCTACCAAGTGGCTCGTCCATAGATGTTATAACACAAAGAGTATCAATTCCTGCTCTTTTTCCAATACTTATCATTGTTTTTGCAAGCAATCTTGCAGAATCTATATCTTTCATAAATGCACCACTACCAACAGTAACTTCAAGAACAATTTTATCAGCTCCCGCTGCTATTTTTTTACTCATTATTGAAGATGCGATTAAATCAATTGATGAAACAGTTGCAGTTACATCTCTTAAAGCATATAATTTCTTATCCGCTATAGCAATATCACTGCTTTGACCAATTAAGCATACACCAATATCATCAATTTGTTTTTTTGCTTGTGATAAAGGTAAATTTACTGAATAGCCAACTATTGACTCTAATTTATCAATAGTACCACCTGTAAAACCTAATCCTCTTCCTGACATTTTACATACATTCACACCTAAAGATGCAACTATTGGTAGTACAATAAGAGTTACTTTATCTCCTACACCTCCAGTTGAATGTTTATCAACAATAACTTTTCCTTTTTCTTTTAAACTAGAAAAATCTATTTTCTCTGATGAATTTGCCATAGCAAATGTAAGATTGGTTAATTCACTTGTATTAAGCCCATTTAAATATATAGCCATTAGTAGAGCAGATGCTTGATAATCTGGTATATTATCTTTACTATACTCATTTACAAAAAATTCTATTTCTTCTTTTGAAAGTTCTAATTTATCTCTCTTTTTTTCAATAATATCATACATTCTCATACTATTACCTCTCTTAACAATAATATTCTATCATGTAAATAGTTTTTTGTAAATAGATTATATAGAGAAAAAAGCAGTAAACCTGAAGTTTACTACTATCTTCTACCTCCTCCAAAAGGCGATTGATTATTATTACCATTTCCTCCTCCTTCGGGTCCACCACTACCACCTTGAATTGTAACAACTGAGCTTTGAGTATATGTGGCAAGTTTAGTACCATCTGAATATGTTGAATCCTCACTATATCCGTTAAAATCCGTATTGCTGTTTATGCTTCCACCCCCATAAAGAGTATATGATTCCCCTATTTTTAATTTACTAGAACTATATAACAATGTAGTATAGTTTGAATCACAATTAAATGTAAATATAACATTATTAGATGAGTCTTTTAAACATATAACTTTACTATTACTATTTACTCCCATTCTTACTGTTGATTGTGTTGTTGTGTTTGTAGATGGTGTACTATTACCTCCTCCTACTGCTATAACAGTTCCACCTGTTATGACTGGATCCGAAGCATCACTATCTATACCACATTCTGGCTGTTTACTACCTACTGCTACAATAACTCCACCTGATATTGTTATTGTACCATTAGAATCAATAGCATCATTTGATGTAGATTTAGCATATATTTTTCCACCTGATATTGTTATATCAACCGCTGCATTTAATGCATCATCAGAAGATAATATATTTAAATTACCTCCAGATATATTTATAACGCTATTTTTTGTTTCAATTCCCTCAGTTAATTTATTAATATTTATATTACCATCTGTTATATTTATTTCTTCATTTATATGAATTCCATCTCCTACTGAAGATATATTAATAGTTCCTCCTTTTTCTAATAATATCGCTGTTTTCAGTATCACAATATATGTTATA
>CAZQJQ010000016.1:0-29764 GCA_964593045.1 uncultured Clostridiaceae bacterium | reverse complement strand
TTTCGCTACCAACTATTGGTGAAACCTCAGTCTGTATATCTGCTCTAATCATATGCATAAGCACTATTAAAATGCTGTGATTTGGTATTAATATAATTGGCTTCTATTTCTTTTCCAATTTTTAAATAAATCTTAAGTTTTGCTGTGTGTTTATTAGGACTATCATATACTACTATTTTATCTAATAAATCAAATAGCATTTCATCTGTTGGATTCTTAACTTTCTTTTCTATCAGTTTTTCTAATTTATTTATTTCATCTTCTATATTATTTGCTGTTTTCTTTTCTTCATTAATAATCTCAATTTGATTTTGTATATTATTAATATTATCATTGCATACATTATTTCTCTCTTTAAACTCTGTATCTGAAATAACTGAGTTTACATTATGGTCGAGTAACTTATCTTTTACTTTTTTTATTCTCTCTATATCACTATTTAGTTTATTTATTTCTTTGTCAAAATCTCTTAAACTTATATTTTCTCTATATAACTGCGATAAAGAATAAGTAATAGTATCTTTTTTACTTATAAATTCCATTAACTCGTTTTTAAGTATCTTTATTAGTTCTTTTTCGTATAAAACCGGTGTATTACACTTATCATCTTTTGTTTTATTATTATGAGGACAAATCCATACTACTTCATCATCCTTTGTAACATATCTATATACTTTCCTATTAAAACTTCTATTATGTGCATTACATATTATCTTACCACTAAAATTATATCTGTTTTGGTAAATCTTCTTATCTACATCTTTTGTTTTTTCACTTCTTTTGCTATATATTCTATTTGCCAAATTCCAGACTTCTTCTGTAACTATTGGAGGAACACTATCATAATCTTTATATAATACCCAATCATCTATATCTTTTTTTACTACAGTTTTTAATTTATAATCTACAACCGTTGTTTTATTTCCACAGTAATACCCTTTATATTTTGGATTTTTAATAATACCTGCTATTGTAGTCATTGCCATTGCATTACCATTTCTATTTTTATATCCCTCTTTAAATAGCATTTTGGAAAGTGTATGCATTCCATATTTTGCAGTTGTATATAACTCAAATATTCTTTTAACCATTTTTGCTTCTTCTTCTACAATAACTAATTTTCCATTTTTCTTTTCATATCCCCAAATATCATTATTTCCAAGTACCCTACCACTTTTAATAGATCTTTGATGTCCAAACTTAACTCTTGTTGATAATTTTCTAACTTCTTCTTGAGCCATTGATGTCATTAGTGTTAATTTAAATTCCCCCTCATCTAATAATGTATTTATATTATCTGTTTGAAAAAATACGCCCACTCCATTTTTAAGTAACTCTCTTGTATTTACTAAACTATCCAAAGTATCCCTTGCAAACCTTGAAACTTCTTTTGTAAGTATTAAATCAAATTTATTTAACTTTGCATCCCAAATCATTTTATTAAAACTGTCCCTTTTATCTGTAGATGATCCGCTTATTCCTTCATCAACATAACCATCTACATATACCCAGTTTTTATTTTGTTTTATCATTTCCTCAAAATAATCAATTTGATTTTCTAATGAATTTAATTGTTCATATTTATCTGTTGATACCCTTGCATAATATGTTACTTTTAAAGGTATATCATATATTGTTTTTCCTTTTTTAAATTCTTCTCTTATTGTATATATCTCCATTATAACTACTCCTCTAAACTTCATCTATATATTTTTCAAAAGGTTTAACCCTTTCTAATATTAAATTTTCTATTCTTTCGTACAACTCTTTGGATATTATGCCATCCTCATATAATGTTTTATTAAGTGTTAGTTGAAGTTTAAATTCACTAGCAAGACCTTTTACCACATCACTAAATTCAAAATTATTATCATTAGTATCTTCTTTGACACAGTATGTCACTTCTTCATTACCATATTCATCTGTACATACTTCTTTTAAAACATTGCCATTTTCATCATATTCCATAGTATAACAATAATTCATATAATAACTACCCCCTTTGTCCTTTTATTTAACTATATGAATTTAAAATTAAAATATTATATATTTGTCCTAAAAATGTATAATATTTTTTTACTTACAGATACTAAATAATTTTACAGTCTTTTGAAATAAAAAAAACTTAAGATCTCTAATTTTAAGCCTCAATAAAAAACATTTTAAATTGTGCTATTTTTATTACATTAATAACTATATCTTCTATCTTACATGATTTCATTTATAACTATCTTAAATTTTCCACTATTAGAGTTATCGATTATATATAATCTTCATATTTTTTCTGTTTTTTTGTTATATAACATATTAAGTAATTTAACAAATAAATAATTTTAGCATATTATATGATAACATTATTTGTATATATTAAATAACAAATAATATAGAAAGGATTGGTATATTTATACTATGAATAATGAATTATTTCAAACAGAAAGATTAACAAATGGTAGTGTTAATGTGGATGAAAACGTAACTTTTGATAATTTAATACTTCCGTCTGAAAATATTAGTTATGATAATATTACAGGAGAATTTACTTTACTTGCACCTGGGAACTATAAATTTGATTGGTGGATAGCTTCTCAAGCATCACTTTCAACAAACGGAATTGTTTTTTCGCTAGTTTCATCTCAAGGCGAATCTATAGTTGGTAATTCTCCGATAAAAACAGATGAAATAGTTGGTTTTGCTTCAATTGAAGTATCTACTGTTCCTATTACAATATCTCTAAGAAATAGTAGTTCCTCAACTGTTTATTATTCTACAATTACTCCAGTTAAGGCTTCGTTGTCTATAACTATAATTCCTAGTGAATCTAGTGGGCTGGGATATAATCCAGTTATTGCAGCAACTGGAAACAATCAACTTATACAACCTAGTCAAGGAATTATTTTTTTAAACGAAGTGGCACAATATGGCAATATAATTACTATGACAGAAATTCCGAACACTCACTCGCTATTTACAGTTTCTGAAGATGGATCATATGAAATATCATGGCATTTTCAAATTCAAAGGCTTTATACAGAACTGGCAGATTTTTTCTACGACTTATATTTAGACTCACCTCAAACACTTCTTGGGAGATTATCTCAAAGTGTAACAGGAGAGTATGCTACGTTTTCATACACTACTGTTGTAGAACTTCAAGCAGGTCAAGGTATATATATTGAATTCGATGGTCCATTAAACATTAATGGTACAGAACATACAATTACTGAAGCAACAATTGTCATTACACAATTAGAGAGTAACTAGTCTAAAATAACAAAAAAGTAAGTATCTATTCCATAATAGAACTTGCTTTTTTTGTTAATGAATTTTTACTATATAATATTACTTTCTAAACGAAATTATAGCACAAAAATAGCACTAGTTCTACAATTAACCAATGCTATTTTATATATTATCCTAAAATCTAATATCTTTTTTTCCAGTTAAAAAATCTACTATATTTATTTGTTCAATTCCATTATATCCATAATCTATATCTCCCATTGTAAGTACATATTTTGGAAAGTTATCTTCCACATTTTTATACGCCCCAAATTCTCTTTGTTTTACATTTTCATCCGTTAAATAATCTGTTACCTGTATATAACATCTATCCCCCAATTTATCCACAACAAAGTCAATTTCGCCTTTATCAGTCTTTCCTATATATACTTCACAACCTCTTGAAATGAGTTCATTATATATAACATTCTCTAATTTACCCGCAATGTTTTTTTCTATAGTTGATTTTTTTAACTTTAAAATTCCTAAATCTGTAACATAATATTTTTCCAAAGTAGACATTACACTTTTTCCTCTTATATCATATCTCTTTACTTTGTTTATAATCATTGAATTATCTATATATTCAATATAATTCATAACTGTTTCAAATGCTACGTTTATATTTTCTTGCTTTAAATAATTCTTAATTGAATTAGCTGATATTACACCACCCAAGTTTTCCATTATAAACTGTATAATTCTATTTAATAGGTCAATATTATTCACTTTATTTCTTGACACTACATCTTTTAAAATTATTGCATCGTACAAATCTTTTATATATAACACTTTTTCATATTCATCATCATATTTATATAATGCTGGCATTCCACCATATTCAATATATTCATTAAATTCATCTCTTGTGTCTTTTAGTGCTCCCTGTTCTTTTTTAAACTCTAAATACTCTTTAAATGTAAATGGCATAACTCTAAAACTTACATATCTACCAGTAAGTAGTGTTGCAAGTTCACCAGACAAAAGTTTACTATTTGAACCAGTTATAAATATACTAACATTTAAAGTTGCTCTAAATGAATTTATTACTCTTTCAAATTCATCTACCATTTGTATTTCATCAAAAAACAAATAATACATTTTATCATCTTTTATTTTTTCTTTTATAGAATTATGGAAAAGTTTTATATCTCTAGTATATTCTTCATAGTCAAAATCTTCAAAATTAATGTATATTATATGGTCATCACTAATTCCATTTGCTTTTAATTCTTCAATTATTTGTCTTAACAATACAGACTTACCACTACGTCTAACTCCAGTAATTACTTTTATAAGTTCATTATTATAAAAACCTCTTATTTTATTTAAATATAATTCTCTTTTTATCATAACTGAACCCTCCTTACATTTATATTATACCACTACTTTAATATTTTTTCAACTTATAATCTAAAAACTTTCGTTTTTTATATTTTTTTAGACTATAAGTTATAATTTATTTAATTAATTTTATTATTTATTACACTTTTATTGTAAAAACTTTCATTTTTTCACTTTTTTTGCACTTATATTAATAATCTAAACTTAATTTAAATATTATTTATACTTATGCTCTAAAAAGTATTTGTATTTTTTCAGATCATAGGTGAAATAATTTATTTAATGTAATCTTAAATTCTTGCTCCTTCTAAAATGTACATTTTGCTTAATTGTTCCATTATTTCCTCTTTAGTCATATTTCTTTTAACTCAAAGTTCCTCTATTTCTTTTTCTCTATGTGTCTTTTCTTTAATATTTATAACTATTTCTTCTAATTCCCTCATTACAATCACTTTCCTTATATTAGTATTATATAACATATTAAGTAATTTAACAATTAAAATCAAACAAAAAAAAGCATTAGTTAACAATTTAACTAACACTTATATAGACTTGAGTTTCATACTTAAATTTAAACGCTTTCCTACCTCTATTCGTAATACATCTATCAAAAACTTCCACTTCATTTTTATAGTTGTTATATGTATACTTGGTGCAGATGCTTTTAATTTAACTCCATATTTGTTTCCTTGTTTTACTATCTCAGGTTCTTCTAAAGTAAGTTCATCCATTTGTGGAGTAACTATCCCATAACCTTTTATTCTTACCTCTTCAAGTGCCATAGATATCTTATCATATTCTTGTTTTGTTATAGCAAATTCCTTCATTATTTTAAATATATCTGCATTCGAAGTAATGTCTAAATTTGATATTTCGGATAAAACTCTATAAAACATGGATGGATTTATTTCCATTTTTATTTTTATACTTCCGTCTTCCATTTTAGCAGTTTCTACTTCTATTCTATCTAACATCTCATTTTCTTCTTTTATTTTTTGTACTAATTCATTTATTTCTCTTAATGAATAATCATTATTAAAACTAGTTTTTACTATATTTATAACATTCTGCTTTAGCCAATGATTTACATCTAATATATCAAACCACTCTGGAAGCTTAAACCCTATTTCTGTTATAGGAAATTCTTCTAGAACTCTTTCAAAAACTTCAACTACATCATCTTCAGTTAAATTTGCAATATCAGTTGCAACTACAGGGGCATTATATTTTTTTTCAAGATCTCTTTGCAACTCTTTGGTATTTAAATCATCTGGATGAATTGAATTAAGAAGGACTACAAATGGTTTGTCAATTGATTGTAACTCTCTTACAACTCTTTCTTCTGCTTTTATATAGCTATCTCTATCTATATCAGTAATACTTCCATCTGTTGTTACTACTAATCCTATAGTCGAATGGTCTTCAATTACTTTTTTAGTACCTGTTTCAGCAGCATCTACAAATGGTATATCTTCTTGTGACCAAGGAGTTTTTACCATTCTTGGCATATCTCCTTCCATATGTCCTATTGCTCCATCTACTAAATATCCAACACAGTCAACTAATCTAGTTTTTAGTTTTACATTATTATCTAGAGTTATTTCTACTGATTCATTTGGTACAAACTTTGGCTCTGTTGTCATTATTGTTTTTCCACTTGCACTTTGTGGTAATTCGTCTTTTGCCCTATCTTGTTTGTATTCATTTTCAATATTTGGTATTACAAACTTTTCCATAAAGTTTGTAATAAATGTAGACTTTCCTGTTCTAACAGGTCCTACAACTCCTAAATAAATATCACCGTTTGTTCTTGTTGCAATATCTTTATAAATATCTGATCTGTTCATAATTTACCTCCACGTTATTTTCTTAATACAAATATATTGTACATTGCAATTTTTATTCCATATTTCAAAGAAAAAAAGAAAATACTATATTAAATAAAGTATTTTCTTATATAACCTATACGTTAAATGGAATGGAAAATTCATTACAAACAATGATCTTGTATGCAATATTCATAATTTCATTTTCTTGTTCATGTACTCTAGGGCATCTTCTAAGATACTGCATGTAAACCATATTCTCTTCAAATGAATAAAAAATATTTGCCACATTTCTTACAATAAAGATTTTCTTTTCAAAAACCCGACAATAACCTCTTATGTATTTGATTTCAATTTTCATACTTTGCTCCTCCAATATTATTAAATATTTTGTTATATTTGCCATATAAATATTATATCATTTTTTTGCTTGTTTTTCAATGTTTATTTGTATTTAACCAAATTATATAGTTTTCATATAATATTAGCAATAGAATTACTACTTTTTGCACTTTTTTTGCGACTTTTATTGACATTGTTTTAATTTAAATGTATACTAATTAATGCGTAGTGCAAAAATACATATATAAGGAGTGAGTTTTAATGAAAAAAACAAAAATAGTTGCAACTATAGGACCAGCTAGTGAAACACCAGAAGTTTTGGAGTCACTTATCAAAGCTGGAATGAATGTAATGAGACTTAATTTTTCTCATGGAGATTATGCTGAACATTTAGCAAAAGTTAAAACATTAAGAGCATTAAATGAAAAACTAGGAACAAGCGTAGCATTTTTGCTTGATACTAAAGGACCTGAAATACGTACTGGAGTATTTGCTGATGGTAAAAAGCATGAGTTTGTAAAAGGAAATAAAGTTGTTGTTACAACTGAAGATGTTCCTTGTGATGATAATACAATAGCAGTATCATACAAAAATTTAGCTAAAGATGTCCAAATAGGTGGACACATATTAATGTGTGATGCATCTCTTGATCTATTGATTGAAAAAATAGAAGGCAATAATATATATTGTGAGATACAAAACACAGCTGTTCTAGGAGATAAGAAAAATGTTAATGTTCCAAACGCAAAATTACAAATAGAAGCATTAACTGAAAAAGATGTTGAAGATATTAAATTTGCAGTTGAAAATGATTTTGACTATATAGCTGCTTCATTTATTAGAAAACCAGAAGATGTTATTCATATTAAAAATCTATTACATGAATTAGGCAATGATAGTATCAAAATAATTTCTAAAATTGAAAATCAAGAAGGTCTTGATAACTTTGATAAAATATTAAAGGTTACAGATGGTATAATGGTTGCTCGTGGTGACTTAGGTAGTGAAATAGATATCGCTGATCTTCCTAGTGCACAAAAAATGATGATAAGAAAAACTGTAACAGCAGGAAAACCTGTAATAACTGCAACTCAAATGTTAGAGTCTATGATTAAGAATCCAAGACCTACACGTGCTGAAACATCAGATGTTGCAAATGCTGTATATGATGGTACTTCTGCAATAATGTTATCTGGTGAAACAGCATATGGTGATTATCCATTAAATGCTGTATCAACAATGGCAAGAATTGCTGAAAAAACCGAACCAAATATAGATTACTGGAAAAGATTTAAAAAGAAAAATATAGAAAAATTAACAAGCTTTGATAACACTGATTTATCAGATGAAAGAGAATTTAAACTACAATCAAATTTTGCAGTTACATGTTCTGCAATGTTTGCAAATGCAGATGCTATAGTTTCTGTATCTGAACATGGTGAAACTCCTTCATTCTTATCAAGCTTTAAACCAGCTTGTCCAATCTATGTTATAACAGCAAATGAAAAAACACATAGACAAATGTCTTTAGAATTTAATGTTACTTCTATTCTAGTTCCTAATGTTTATGAGTTTCATAAAATATTACAAACTGGTATAGAAATATTAAAAGGAAAAGGACTTCTAAAATCAGGAGATACTGTTGTTTTAAGCGGTGGTTTTCCTCAAGATGATAAAGCTTGTTATATTTCTTGTCAAGCAACTGGTACTATTATAAAAATATAACAAAAAGTAACCAAACTATTGATTATTTATGTATTTTATGTTAAAATATATTTCATGATAATTTATAGTTTCAAAAAGGAGGACTTAAAAATGGCAAAATGTGATATATGTTCAAAAGATGTTACTTTCTCTCTTCAAGTGAGTCACTCACATAGAAGAACTGCTAGAACTTTTAAACCAAACATTCAATCTGTTAAAGCAAATGTTAATGGTACAGTTAAAAAATTAAATGTATGTACTAAATGTTTAAGAAGTGGAAAAGTAGAAAGAGCTATATAATATTAAAATTAAGAGGTGCATTGCACCTCTTTTTTTATGTAACTTGCTAAATTTTAAATATTGTTTTTAATATAAGTCTCATGAACTTTCCAGGTTTATAAACTACTATTTTCATATTATATTCCTCCTAACACAGTAGCCACGATATTCCAAGTATTACTAAACAAGCGGCTATGATTACAATCCAACTCCAAACAGGAAGAACAATACTTAAAACAAGACCCACTCCAAGTGCTATTATAAAAAGACCTATAGTTTTTCTAAATGCGCCTAAAAACATATATACTCCCCCCTATTTACAAATTGAATAATATGTTATAAAATATCTACTATATAGTATGTATAAAATATGGAATGGTGATTATATGGCAAAAAAATATAGATATATAAATAAAGATGAAATAAATAAAATACTACATATATTAGATTATTCATATATTGATGCTCATGGAGGCCTAGATTTTAACAATCCATTACAACTTACTGTTGCACTAATTCTAGCAGCACAATGTACTGACAAAATGGTAAATATGATTACTCCTATACTATTTGATAAATATAAAGATGTAACAGAATTATCAAAAGCAAATATACAAGACATCCAAGCAATAATAAAACCATGTGGATTCTATATTACAAAGTCAAAAAATATAATAAATATGGCAAAAAAAATAGTAAATGAATTTAATATGATAATTCCAAAAACAATGAATGAACTTTGTAGCCTTCCTGGTATTGGTAGAAAATCTGCAAATATAATTTTACAAGAGTGTTTTAATATTGTTGAAGGTATCGCTGTTGACACTCATGTAACAAGACTTTCATATAGAATGGGATTATCTAAGCAAAACTCTCAAGAAAAAATAGAAGAAGAATTAATGGAAAAAATTGATAATTCTTATTATAATAAGATAAATCACATATTTGTATATCATGGTAGAGCTATTTGTTCAGCAAGAAATAAAAAGTGTGAGATATGTATGATCAATGATATTTGCCCTAAAAATGAATATGTAAAAAGGTAACTTAAAGTATATATATTTCTTTAAAAAACTAGCATTTTTGCCCTTTTTATGGTATAATATATATGTGATGTAAAGGAGATTATATATGTCTAAAGAAGAAAAATTTGATTTTGATATTGCTAATTTAAAAAGTGATTTAGCCATAGAAAATATGATTGTTACTGAAGAAGATATAGTATTACTAAGAAGATATAATAATAATGAAATTACTTTTTCAGAAGTTATAGACTATATTAAAGATTCATCTATTTAAGAGGTTAGTATGAGTGATTTTTATGAAGCAAGAAATTCAATTTATTGTTATAAAAACAGTAATATATTGGTAAATAAATTAAATATTACTGATGTTAATAAACTAGAAAATATTGAAAGAAAGCTAGTTCTTGCAAAATTATATGAATTAAGACAAAACAAACAAATTGAAAATTTTGATATTGAACATTTTATCAGTATTCATAAATTCTTATTTGAAGATATATATCCTTTTGCAGGACTATTCAGATGCGAAAATATAGCAAAAGATAATTTTAGTTTTGCAGAATGGCGATATATTGAAAGTGAATTAAGAAACCTATTAGATAAGTTAAAAAATGATAATTATTTATTAAATACAGATAAACAAACATTGTCACAAAAACTTGCATATTATATGGCTGAACTTAATGTACTACATCCTTTTAGAGAAGGTAATGGTCGTACAATCCGTGAGTTTATACGACAGCTAGCATATAACAGTGGCTACTTATTAAATATACAAAAAATAAATCCAAACAATATGTTAAATGCATGTATAAAATCTGTAGTGGATACCACTGACCTTGAAAAACTTATATATATATATACATGCTTAGAAAAAAATAATTAATATTTTACTATTAATTATTTTTTATTTTTATATTTTTGTCAACTTTTATTTTATATTTTACATATCTTTTGGATCTATTGGAGACATGTATCTTAATTTACCTACTATATCAACAAGACTATCTACTATATAATTAACATCTTCCTCTGTGTTTTTTTCTCCAAAAGTTATTCTAAGAGAACCATGAGCAATAGCATGTGGTAAACCTATTGCTAAAAGCACATGAGAAGGGTCTAAGCTTCCTGAAGTACAAGCACTACCACTAGAAGCACATATTCCTTTCATATCAAGCATTAAAAGTAAAGATTCTCCTTCTATTCCTTTAAATGATATATTAACATTACCTGGTAATCTCTTTGTTTCATGACCATTTAATTTTATATATGGAATTTTTTTCGTTATATCTTTTATACATTTATCTCTAAGTCTAATTAGTTTTTCATTATAGTTTTCTATGTTATTATCTGCGATCTCTATTGCCTTAGCTAAACCAACAACCCCTGGTACATTTTCTGTTCCTGCTCTTTTACTACTTTCTTGATGTCCTCCATAAATTACTGGTTCAAATTTTATTCCTTTTTTTATATATAAAGCTCCTACACCTTTAGGTCCATAGAACTTATGAGCAGATAATGAAAGAGCATCAATACCCAATTGTTTTACATCTATTTTAACATTTCCTACAGCTTGCACTGCATCTGTATGAAAATATACTCCTTTAAACTTAGCAAGTTTAGCTATTTCTTCTATTGGTTCTATTGTACCTATCTCATTATTTGCATACATTATTGAAATAAGTATTGTGTTTTCTTTTATAGCTTTATTCACATCATTTATATTAACAAGACCATATTCATCAACATCTAAATATGTAACTTCAAATCCTTCTTTTTCAAGTCTTTTACATGTATTAAGCACACCTAAATGTTCAATTTTTGTAGTTATTATATGATTGCCTTTTTGTTTATTTGCTCTTGCTATTCCCATTATTGCAAGATTATCTGCTTCACTTCCACCTGCAGTAAAATATATTTCATCTGTTCTACAATTAAGAGCTTTTGCCACTTTTTCTCTTGCGTTGTCTACTGCAACCCTTGAATCCCTTCCAATTGAATAAATAGATGAAGCATTGCCAAATTTATCCGTAAAATACGGCAACATTTCTTTTAGAACTTCTGGTTTTACATATGTTGTTGCACTATGATCTACATATATATTTTTTTCCAATTTTATCACTCCTATTATATATTGTATATTTTGTCAACTAACCATGTTACTAATATCTAGCATTTAATTATTGTTAGCATTTTTTAGTCTATACAATACTCTATCTTTCCCTAATATCTGCATTATACTATATATATCCGGGGTGTTTTTTCTATTAGTTATAGCTATACGAATTATTCCCGAAAAATCAGCAATACTTCCTATATATCCTGTAGGATTTTGTTTATATTCTTTCATATTAACACAAAAACCTAGTTTTGAAGCACATTCTTTCATATTTGCAAACCATACATCCTTATCATCATTTTCATTATATATTTTGCAGTACTCTACTAATACTTTAGATACTATATCACTATCTTTTTCAAAAACAAACCCGTTTTCTATATCTTTATTGTATAGTTCATCAAAAAAGTAAAAAAAGTATGTTTTTATATCTTCCCATTTATATATGTCTTTACGTATTTTATTTACATTATCTCTTTCTAATGCAAACATTTTTTTACTATAACTTAAGTCATCATTTATATAATTGTATAACTCAGTATCATATAATTTTGACCAATTTAATACTTTTTCTAGTACTTCATCGCTTTTCATTTTTGCAATTACTTCTTTACTTATATCATTTAATTTATCAATATCAAATAAAGCTCCAGATGAACTCATTTTAGATAATTTAATTTCAAAATCATATTTATCATTATCACTGTTTTTACTTCTCCACATTTCATAATCTGAATTTATAATGGTAAGCAAATACTCTAACATAGCCTCTTTTTCATAGCCTTTTTGAAAGAAATATGAAATAGCTGCCTCTTTATCTTTTCTTTTACTTAACTTTCTTTTACTCTCATTGTCTTGTATCATAACAGTTGGTAAATGTGAATATCTCGGTGTTTCAAATCCCATTGTTTCAAATAACTCTATATGTATAGGTGTTGAAGGAATCCATTCTTCTCCCCTTATAACATCGGTAGTTCTCATAAAATGATCATCTACAACATGTGCAAAATGATATGTTGGTAGTCCATCTGATTTTATTATAACTATATCTTGGTCGTTTTGTGCTATTTCTATTTTTCCTTTAACTCCGTCTATAAAAGCTATTTTTTTCATGTGAGAACCTGTTGATCTAAATCTCAGTATATATGGTTCTCCTGCTTTAACTCTAGCTATTGACTCATCAATTGATATATTTCTACATCTAGCATATGCAGAATAATAGCCAGGTCTTACTTTATTTTTTTCTTGTGACTCATGAACTAAAGCTAAACATTCTTGAGTACAAAAACATGGATATGCACGTCCTATTTCTATTAAATGTTTTGCACATATCTTATATATTTTTTCTCTTTTACTTTGTATATATGGTCCATATATACCCTTTTCCTCATTACCTGATATTACCCCTTCATCTGGTATTATATCAAATTCCTTTAATCCATCAACTAAATTTTTGATAGCTCCTTCTACCTGTCTTTTTTTATCTGTATCTTCAATTCTTAAATAAAATAACCCACCTGATTGTTTTGCTATTTTTACATTTACAAGAGTTGTAAATAAAGCACCTGTATGTAAATATCCTGTAGGGGAAGGTGCATATCTTGTAACTATAGCACCCTCTTTTAGATTTCTTATAGGATATTTTTTTTCTAAATCTTCTACTGTTTGATTAATATCAGGAAAAATTAAATTTGCAAGTTCCTTGTTTTTTTCATTTATCATTTTTATCATCCTTACATTATTAAATTCTATTTAATATTATCTTTTGTAATATCTCTCATATTATCTCTAATATTTGTATTTACTTCCATTATAATTGGTAAAATCATTGGTTGACGTTTAGTCTTTGAATATATAAATTCTATAAGTCTTTCTCTTACGTTTGATTTTATACTAGCCCAATCATATATTTTATTTTTTTCACAATTTTTGAGTTCTTCTCTTGCTATATCTTTTATTTCATCCATTAAAGTTTCGCTTTCTCTTACATATACAAAGCCACGAGTTACTATATCTGGTCCAGAAATAATTTTAAGTGTATATTTGTCAAGAGTTACAACAATTATTATCATACCATTTTCAGATAACATTTGTCTATCCCTTAAAACAATATTTCCTACATCACCAACTCCAAGCCCATCTACAAGAACAACTCCTGATTGTACTTGAGTAGATATTTTACCACCTTCTGGTGATAATTCAAGTATTCTACCATTTTCCATTATGAAAATATTTTCACTTTTTACACCCATAGTTTTTGCAATTTGTGCATGTGCTTTTAAGAATCTATATTCACCATGTACTGGCATAAAGCATTTAGGTTTTATTAAACTCAACATTAATTTTAATTCTTCTTGACAAGCATGCCCTGAAACATGAATATCAGCAAGTTCATTATATATAACTTCTGCACCTAGTTTTTGTAATTCATCCATTATTCTAGCTACTGATTTTTCATTACCAGGTATTGGTGAAGATGAAAATATTACTAAGTCATCTGGAGTTATAGTTACTTTTTTATGCTCTCCTGTAGACATTCTTGCAAGTGCTGACATAGGTTCTCCTTGAGAGCCTGTTGTAATTATTACTAATTGTTCAGGATTATATATACCTATTTTATCAATTTCTATAAGAGTCCCTTCAGGAGCGGTCAAATAGCCTAATTCTTGTCCTACTTTCATAACATTTAGCATGCTTCTTCCAACGACAGCAACTTTTCTTTTAAACTTAACTGCTGAATTAATAATTTGTTGCATTCTATGAATATTTGAAGCAAATGTTGCTACTATTATTCTTTTTGTACAGTTCATGAATATTTTATCAAACTCTTCTCCTACACTTCTCTCAGACATTGTTGTCCCTGGTCTTAAAACATTCGTACTATCTGACATAAGCATAAGTACACCCTTTTTACCAAGTTCTGCAAATCTTGCAAAATCCATAGGTTCCGAATTAATAGGAGTAAAATCAACTTTAAAATCTCCTGTATGAACTATAGTACCTACTGGAGATTCTATTGCAAGTGAAGCTGAGTCTGCTATTGAGTGAGTAGTCCTTATAAACTCAACTTTAAATTTACCCGCAGTAATTACATCTCCAAAATTTACACAATTTAATTTTGTAGTTTTATCTAAATTATGTTCTTGTAATTTTACTTTTATAAGTCCAAGAGTTAATTTTGTACCATATATAGGCATATTAATTTTTTTAAGAAGATATGGTATAGATCCTATATGATCTTCATGACCATGTGTTATAAACAAACCTCTTATTTTTTCTTTGTTTTTTTCTAGATATGTTATATCTGGTATAACTAAATCAACACCAAGCATATCATCTTCTGGAAAAGCAAGTCCTGCATCAACAATTATTATATCTTTTTCATATTCGAAAACAGTCATGTTCTTTCCAATTTCATTAAGTCCACCAAGTGGTATTACTTTTAATTTTGATTTAGCAAAAATGCTTTTTTTATCATCCGCTACATAATTTATATTATTCTTATTTTGTCCTTTATAACCTATAGTACTAGTATCTTTCTTGTTTTCTAATACATTAGTCATTCTTTGGTTTTTGTTTATTGTATTTATATTTGCAAATTCGATTTCTTTTTTATTATTTATATTTCTTAATTCTGATTTAATTTCTTTTTTTATTCCATAATTAGATTCATCATCTAAATATACTCTTTCTTTTTTACTATTTAAAACATTTACGTTTCTTCTTGGCAACCTTTTGCCACTATCTTTTGATATATCTTTATTTATCAAATTCATTCCTCCTTATAAACCTGAATTTACAGGTTAATTTCTATATTATATTTTTTCAATTTGCAATTTCCGAACAACATTTTTATACATTTAATACTATATTAATAAAACGAACAAAACAAGAGTTCTCACTCTCATAGCATAATAATTATACTACATTTTAAATATAAAGTCAATTATTTCAAAAAATATAGTTTTTTTAAATATAACAGTTGACATAAAGTAATAAAACTGATAAAATATTAATATAGTAACTAAATCTATTTTTTAATAAAAAAGGAGGGCTCTATTATGGTAGAACCACGTCAAGTCGCATTGGTATATTTATCTGGAAATAATACCATTGCATCGACTGCTGAGAAATTACGGATAAAGTATAGTTCATGTTCAAAACTCCTAAAAGAGTTTGTACGTAACCCAGATTATGGCGAAAATTTCGAGGCAATTGCCATTGCAAAAAAGGCAATTGAAAATTCAAGTAGAAAAGCATCGCAACGGTTAGGAAAAAAAGTACTAGACCAGAAGGTAATTGACTGCTACAGCAAACTTTTAAGTGAGCGGGCAGAAACTATGATTATTCCACTTGATGAGAAATTAAGTGAAATAAGTTTTAAGCTTATGGTATATGATGAAACTTATTCCTCTTATTCAGAAGAAATTATTAGTTTATCTTCTCTAGAAAAGGAAAAAGAAGAAATACTAAGACAACGTAATGAAATTCGGAAATCTTTATCTCCATTATCCCTTAGATTTTTCTAAGGGATATTTTTTAAAAATGTCTTAAAACCGTTGACATAACAACTAAAATATGTTACAATAGACACATGGTTATATATAGAAAGCCAAAAAATAATTAAAGGGGCGTTATTCTTGAAAAGGGAAAAATCAATAAGCGAACTACGAAATGACATTGTAGGAGTAAAAGTCCACATCCAGACTCTACGTGAAACGACATGCATCTATGACCTGAATTATGAGGAGAAAATGTGTCAAGCTGAATTTTACGAGAAAATTCAACTGCCCATTTTAATAGCACAACTAGAAAAATTGGAACAAGAGGAAGTCTCTAAAAGCAATCGTCAAACCAATATTCCTAGGACCAGTAAGGTTCGAGCTTATTAATACTTAGTTTCGTTATTTTATCTTATTTTATTTTATTTAAAAAAACAGACCAGAATTGGTCTGTTTTTGTTTTATATTAATAAGTCTATAGTAAATTAAAAAATGCTTTACTACCTAAATATTCAGATGAATCCTCTAATTCCTCTTCTATTCTTAATAATTGATTGTATTTTGCAACTCTTTCTGTTCTTGATGGTGCTCCCGTTTTTATCTGTCCTGCATTTGTTGCTACAACCAAATCTGCTATAGTTGTGTCTTCTGTCTCACCAGATCTATGCGATACTATTGCTGTATAATTTCTGTTATTTGCCATTTTTATTGCATCTAATGTTTCTGTGAGTGTGCCTATCTGATTTAATTTTATAAGTATTGAATTGGCAATATTTTCATCTATGCCTTTTTTTAACCTTTTTGTATTTGTTACAAACAAATCATCACCAACTAATTGTATTTTATTTCCAAGTTTACTTGTCATGAGTTTCCAACCATCAAAGTCTTCCTCAGCAAAGCCATCTTCTATTGATATTATAGGATATTTTTTTACAAGGTTATCATAATAATCTAGTAATTCTTGTTTAGTATAATATTTATCTGCTTTCCAAAAATAATAATCTCCTTCTCTTCCTTTTTTCTTAGCCTCATCATACATTTCAGTTGCTGCAACATCCATTGCTATTTTAAAATCTCTTTCTGTATTATATGATGCTTGTTCTATTGCCTTTGTTATATATTTTAATGCATCTTCATCATTTTCTAAATTAGGAGCGAACCCTCCTTCATCACCAACAGATGTTGCTAGTGAATTCTCTTTTAATATACCTTTTAGTTTATGAAATACCTCTGCACACATTCTAAGTGCCTCTTTAAAACTTTTTGCCCCAACTGGCATTATCATAAATTCTTGTATATTCAAATTATTATCTGCATGTTTTCCACCATTTAAAATATTCATCATAGGCACCGGTAAAGTTTTTGCATTTACTCCACCTATGTACTCATAAAGACTTATTCCTATTGCATCAGCACCTGCTTTTGCTACTGCAAGTGATACTGCAAGAATTGCATTAGCACCCAGCTTTGATTTATTCTCTGTACCATCTAATTCAAGCAATTTATTGTCTATTTTGTTTTGTTCTAAAACATTCATACCAGTTATTTCATCAGCAATTATATTATTGACATTATCAACAGCCTTCTCTACTCCAAGTCCATTATACATTTTCTTGTCATTATCTCTTAATTCAACCGCCTCAAATGCTCCTGTAGATGCACCAGATGGTACCGATGCCCTTCCTATATATCCACCTTCAGTAATAACTTCTGCCTCTATTGTTGGATTTCCTCTTGAATCTAAAATTTGCCTTGCATAAACTGAATTTATTTCTATATACTGTTTCATAAAAAACAACCTCCTAATATATTATATCACATAATTTTATTATGTACATATTAAGAGGTTTTATAACTTATATATTTTTATTATTTTGATTATTTTAACTCAACAATAGAATTTCCTGTCATCTCTTTTGGTTTATCTTCACCCATTAATTTAAGTAAAGTTGGAGCTAAATCACATAGACTTCCTGGAGTTATAGCTGATACTCTATCTGATACAACTATAACGGGAACATCAAATGTCGAATGGGAAGTTATTGCTTCACCTGTTTTTGTATCAATCATATATTCACAATTTCCATGATCTGCAGTAATTATAGCTTCACCTGATACCTTTTCTATTGCTGATATAACTCTACCAACACATTTATCTACAGCTTCTACTGCCTCTATTGTTTTTTCCATAATTCCAGAGTGCCCTACCATATCTCCGTTTGCATAATTCATGATTATAACATCATAAAGTTGATTTTCTATTGCTTCTACAACTTTGTCTGTCACTTCATATGCAGACATTTCAGGTTTTAAGTCATATGTTGCAACCTTAGGTGATGGTATTAATATCCTGTTTTCACCTTCATATTCTTTTTCTTCTCCACCATTAAAGAAAAATGTTACATGTGCATACTTTTCAGTTTCTGCAATTCTAAGTTGAGTATATCCTTTTTTGCTTATATATTCACCCAAAGTATTTACTATACTTTCTGGTTTATATGCTACCTCTACATTTTTTATTGTTTCATCATACTGTGTCATTGTAACAAATACAAGATTATCCAAATATCCGGTACCTCTTTCAAATCCACTAAACTCTTCATCTACAAATGCATGAACTATTTGTCTTGCTCTGTCTGGTCTAAAATTAAAGAAAATAACTGAGTCCCCATTTTTTATACTAGAAATCGGTAAAGATTCTTCATCTACTATAACTATTGGTTTTACAAATTCATCAAACTCTTGAGCCTCATAAGAATTTTCAACAGCCTTTTGTACAGTTCTAAACTTATTTCCTATACCTTGTGTTAATGCATCGTATGCAAGTTTTTCTCTTTCCCATCTTTTATCTCTGTCCATTGCATAATATCTACCACATACTGTTGCTATTCTTCCTATTCCTAACTCATTTGTTTTTTCTTCTAATTGTTTTAAATACTCTATAGCAGATGTAGGAGGTGTATCCCTTCCATCTAAAAACGCATGTATATACACATTTTTAAGACTATTTTTCTTAGCAAGTTCTAATAATGCATATAGATGATCTATATGACTATGAACACCGCCATCAGATACAAGTCCCATTATGTGTAATGATTTTCCTTCTTGTTTTGCATTTTCTACTGCCTTTAATAACGCTTCATTTTCAAAAAAATTTCCTTCTTTAATTTCTTTAGTTATTTTAGTAAGTTCTTGATATATTACTCTTCCAGCTCCTATATTTGTATGTCCAACTTCAGAATTTCCCATTTGTCCTTCAGGAAGTCCTACAGCAATGCCACTTGTTTTTAAATATGAATTAGGATATTTATTGATAATTCTATCTATATTAGGCTTTTTAGCTTGTTTAAAAGCATTTCCTACTTCACTATCATTTAATCCTACTCCATCTAATATCATTAGTAAATATTGTTTATTTTTCATTATATACTCTCCATTCTATTTTTAACAGTGTATATTATATCACTAATTGTCGTAATTTACAATAGCAACAAAATCATCTGATAAACTAGCTCCTCCAACTAATGCCCCATCAATATTATCCATACTAAGTATTTCTTTTACATTTTTAGTATTTACGCTTCCTCCATATTGTATTCTAATATTTTCAGCTACATTAGCGCCATACATTTTACCTATTTTCTCACGAATAAAACTACACATTTCTTCTGCTTGTATTGAAGTTGCTGTAACACCCGTACCTATTGCCCATATTGGCTCATATGCTATAACAACTTTTTTATATACTTCTTCTTTTGATACATCTTTTAAATCATGTTCTAATTGATTCTCAATTATTTTAAACATTTCATTGTTATTTCTTTGTTCTAATGTTTCACCAACACAAAGTATTGCTGTCATATCTTTTTCCAATATTTTCTTTACTTTTTTATTTATATCTTCATCTGTTTCTTTAAAATATTGTCTTCTTTCACTATGACCAACTATACAATAATCTACACCTATTGAATTTAACATATCTGCCGATACTTCACCTGTGTATGCTCCTTTATCTTCAAAATATACATTTTGTGCTCCAAGTTTTACTTTACTATTTTTAGAAAATAATATTTCAGAAAATGATGAAAGCATTATATAATTAGGACATACTACAACATCAACATTATCAATATTTATTCTATCTAATATGCTAAGCAAAAATTCTTCCCCTTGATAAAGTGAATAATTCATTTTCCAATTGCCTGCTATAATTTTCTTTCTCATATACATTCTCCTTATTTATTTAAAATAACCATATTTGTAACATCTTGATCATTTATCCATGTAGGTTCTATTTTTTTAGAATCAAATTTAAATTTCAATACTCCACTGTCATCTATACTATATGTGCCAGCAAAATATACAGGTTCTTCAACTTCTAGTTTGTCCCATTCCGACTTTGATATATATGTTTTTATTTTTTTTATTATATTTTGAAATGAATCATCTTCTTGAGTTGAATTATTCATAATATATATACCAATTGCAGACTGTATATTGTTATACTCTTGTACAAACTTATCCTTATTTCCATCTGTACTATACAATTCATATAACTTTTCTGAATTTTTAGAAACATTAACATCTTTAACATTTAAACTATCATCAAACACTACATCTGTTTTTAAACTAGAAAAAATCATATATAGAGATATTAAGATAGCCACAACAATTAAAAAAGTTAATATTTGAAAAAAACGTGGACTTACTTTATATTTTTTTGAATTTTGTTTTTTTCTTTCTTTTTTTTCTATAGTTTCTATTTTATCTCTTATATGATTTTTCATATTTTTCACCTTTTATTCTTTATCTAATAATGCTTCTATTCCTGGTAATTTTTTACCTTCCATAAATTCAAGAGAAGCTCCTCCTCCTGTAGATACATGTGTCATATCATCTGAAAGTCCAAATTCTTCTACAGCAGCAGCACTATCTCCTCCACCTATTATAGTGATAGCATCTGATTTTGCCATTGCTTGAGCTATAGATTTTGTGCCTTTTGCAAACTTATCATATTCAAACATACCAACAGGTCCATTCCATACTATTGTTTTTGCTTCCTCTATTTCTTCTTCATATAGCTTAATTGTCTTAGGTCCAATATCTAAACCTATCTGGTCATCTGGTATATCATTAGAATCACATACATACTCTTGTGCATTGTCACTTATTTCATTTGCTACAACATTATCAACTGGAAGCATAAATTTAACTTTTTTATCTAATGCTTTACCTAATATTTCCATAGCAATTCCAAGTTTATCATCTTCACATAATGATTTCCCTACTTTTCCACCTTGTGCTTTTACAAAAGTATATGCCATAGCACCTCCAATCAAAATTGTATCAACTTTATCTAGTAAATTTGTTATAACCCCTATTTTTGAAGATACCTTAGCACCACCAATTATTGCTATAAGTGGTCTTTGTGGCTCATTTATACAGTGATCTAATGCTGATATCTCTTTTTCAATTAAAAATCCTGCTACAGCTGGTAAATAATGTGTAACTCCTTCAGTTGATGCATGCGCTCTATGTGCCGTTCCAAACGCATCATTTACATATAGTTCTGCAAGAGAAGCTAATTTTTTTGCAAATTCGGAATCATTTTCTTCTTCCTCCTTAAACATTCTTAAATTTTCAAGTAAAACAACATCTCCATCTTGCATGGAATCTACTACTTTTTTTACATTTTCACCTACTATTTCACTAAGTAGTGGAACTTGTTTATTTAATAATTCTTCAAGTCTTTTAGCTACTGGTTTTAGCGATATATTTTGACCTGTTTTTCCAATATGAGAACACAGAATTATTTTTGAACCAGCATTTATTAAATAGTTGATTGTTTTTAAAGATTCAACTATTCTTTTGTCACTAGTTATTTTAGTTTTAGTTTCCTTATCTAGTGGAACATTAAAGTCACATCTTACTAATACTTTTTTACCAGCAACTTGAACATCTCTTACAGTTTTTTTATTTAGCATAAAAAACGCCTCCTATTATATATTAAATGGATTTTCATTTGTTTGATCAGATGTAATATTTATATTATTACTTCTTGTATTTTTATCACTTACATTAACTTTATGTATAACATTTTCTAGTCCTTTATTTATGTCGTTTTTTAATGTATCATAATGCTCAATATTAATATTACATATATCTTTAATCATTTTATCAGACAATATTTTTTTTACTTCATATGTTATACTTTGCATTTTAGCAATATTAAATGTTTTTAATTTTGACATATATTTATCAGTAATTTCCCTTAACTTGTATTCCGTATTTTTTTTATATTCTGCAGTAGCCTTTTCAATAATAAAGTCTATCTTGATTTTTATTTTTTCTAACATTTTATTTATATCATCACTACTAGATGTAATTATATTATTAATTTCTACTGACATTTGAATTTTTGTACTAGTCGCATATTTATACTAGAATTTATAGTCTTAGTTAGCTCATTATTTAAATCATTACAAAAACTATCAATTTCTCTACCAGAAACTTCTTTAATAGTTCTTAATGTATAATATACATCACTTTTAACTTTTTGTATTATTTTTTTAAATTGACTACTTTCATTTTCAATTAAGCTGGAATATTCATTATCTAATACTATTGTTATCTTTTGAAACATTTCTCTTTTATTATAATTATCCATACGATACCTCTTATATATAATAACAATTTAAAGAATAGGTTTTAAACTTTTTGCCTCTTTACTTGTTTTTTCTTCTGGTTGTATATGAGGTTTTTCATATACACTTTCCTTAGATTTTGTCATATTTTTTAATGATTTTTCAAACTCATTTCTATTATCTTTATCATTCTTAATAATCTTAATTTCCCCAATATAACTATCTATTTTTTGCATAATATTTTTTTCTGACATTTTATAGCATTCAGAATGAATATAACAAATATCTTCTAATTGTCTTCCTAAAATCATTCTTTTTATATCATAAGTTGCCTCTTGTACTCTAGAAGAAGGAAAAGATCTTAGTTTTGAAAGATTACTTTTTACGCATTCTACTATTCTGCTTTCTAATGTGTTATAGTACATATTGTTTTTCCTTGTCATACCAGATTCTACTGCTAAATTAAGATTTGCCTCTGTTTTATCTATATCTTTAATATCACTTGAAAGTACATATTTCATATCTGTTAATATTTGTTCTTTTGTCATATTGGAATGATTCGTAATAACAGAGTTTGTTGTCATATGTAAATCATAATATAGCTCTTCACAAAAATTATTTATAGCTTTACTTGAAATTTGTCTTGTATCATTTAAAGCATCATATACCCTATTAACAGTCCTTTGTAACTTTATTCCTACTCTTTCTTTTTCTTCATCTGATATATTGTTATACTCTGATTCAATAATTAATTTTACTTTTTCAAGTATTTCTTCTTTATCTGGAATATTCATATTATACCTCTTATATATATATCATTATTTATGATCAACTTTATACATATGAGTTATTAAGTCAACAACTTTATTTGAATAACCCCACTCATTATCATACCATGCTACTAATTTTACAAAAGTATCACTAAGTTGTATACCTGCTTTTACATCAAATATAGATGTATGCATATCATGTATAAAATCAGATGAAACAACATCGTCTTCTGTCCATGACATTATTCCTTTTAATTCATTATCACATGCTTTTTTTATTGCAAGAACTATATCATCATATTTTGCTGGTTTTTCTAGTCTACATGTTAAATCAACAACTGATACATCAAGAGTTGGAACTCTAAATGACATTCCTGTTAATTTTCCTTGTAAAGATGGAATTACTTTACCAACTGCCTTTGCAGCACCAGTTGATGATGGAATTATATTATATGTAGCAGCCCTTCCACCTCTCCAATCTTTATGTGATGGTCCATCAACAGTTTTTTGAGTTGCTGTAACAGAGTGAACTGTAGTCATAAGTCCTTCTAAAATACCAAAGTTTTCATGAACTACTTTAGCAAGTGGTGCTAAACAATTTGTTGTACATGATGCATTTGATACTATATTCATATCTGAAGTATATTTATCTTGATTTACACCCATTACAAACATTGGTGCATCAGCAGATGGCGCCGAAATTATAACTTTCTTTGCTCCACCTGTAAAATGAGCTGATGCTTTTTCAATTGTTTTAAATACGCCTGATGACTCTACAATATATTCAGCTTCTGCTTCTTTCCATGGAATTTCATTTGGATCTTTTGCATTATATACTTTTACAAATTCTCCATTCACTTCAATTCCACCATCTTTTACAATTATATTTGCATTTAATTTACCATGTATTGTATCATAAGTTAGCATATATTTCATATATTCTAGATCTATAAATGGATCATTAACTGCAACTACTTGTACATCTGGGTTTTCTAAAGCAGCCCTAAAAACCAACCTTCCTATTCTTCCAAAACCATTAATTCCTACTTTTATCATAATTATCTACCTCCAAAAATTTATATTATAATTTTACATCATTCAAACTAAATTTGCAAGTAAAAAAAAATAATATACTAATTTTTATATAATTTATATAATTAGTATACTATTTATACATGTTTTTATACTTGATTAATTTATTAAATTAATCATTTGTATAATTAATATTATCTTTATTATTTGTATATACCGTTATATTAATACTTTCAACATAATTTGGTACTTTCTTTATAACAAGAGAATCATCACTAAATTCTAGAAATTCGTATATTCTATAATCATTAAAAGTTGTAAACAATGCATATGCATTATCTTTATATCTATCTTGTATATTAAAAGAAATATCAATAGATGTAGAATCGAAGTTTTCGTTTTCTTTTATATCTAGATTTACATTTAAATCAGACATATTATATATACTACATTTATTTTCAAAACTACAGCTATAATTTCTATCTTGCATTGTATCTACAATAGCATTTTTAAAATCATCTTTATATATTACTTGATTTACAAAAAAACTTGCAAAACTAAGTACTAGCCCTAAAAATGCTACAATAAAAATTAATATAATTGAAAAAATATCATATTTTATATTTATATTCTTTCTTGAATAATATAATATTTCACAACCTAAAATTATAAGTATAATTGGCCAAAATTTTAAAACATATCTAAATAAATCCATAGATATAACAGATTGTAGCAATATAGTTATTCCAAATAATACTAAGGTTATGCCAAATGTAAAGATACCTACTCTTTTTATTTTTTTATTTTCTTCCATACTAACCTCTTTTCTATTTATTTGATATAAACTTAATACCAAATAAAATTGAAACTATTGATATTATAACTGCTGGAAAATACCTAGAAACTATATTCACAAAAAGATTAAGTGCTTCAATATCAAGTTTTGTTAATACTGGTTCTATAACTCCTGTAAACATTAAATATATTCCAATTATAACTAAAATCCAACCTAAAAAACTATTTTTTTTCATTGCCTTTAATTTATCATCAAATATATCAAATTGTGTATTCGACCAAATATATCCATCTTTTATTTTATCTTTACTATCTATACTATTTCTAATTCTATATGTATCAAAAAAACTGTATGCATATATTATAGGTAAAGGTATTGCAAATACTGGTGTACCAACTATTGAAAGTAGTGCTACAAATATAGCAAATATAGTCATTATAGAAATTCCTCTTTTCATATACTCTTGATACATTTGTCCTGCTCCTGGTATAAAACTAAAACAGAACACTAAAAACAAATTTTTTTTCATACTTATTCCCCCTTCATGTTAAATGGTGTCATCATAACATCACTTATATCTCTTACTTTTTCATTTATTGTTCCATATATTTTGAAACTTTGAATATTTATACTCTCTTTTTGTATCTTATCTAAACTAGATATATTTAATGTGCCAAACTCCCAAATTAAAAGTGAAAATATCGTACATGCGACTATTTGTAAAATTTTATATACTTTATTTTTTTGGCTATCTTGTTTATTTAAATACTCATTAGTAATATTAGAAGTATTATTTGAGTTTGAAATTCTATATAAAATATTTTCTTCAAGATTTACAGGACAATCTATTTTTTCTTTTTCTATATCTTCTATATATTTTAATAATAATTTTTCATCAGAATTTAACATATCAATTTTCTTAATATTATTTTTATATTCTTTTATCATAGATAATCCTCTCTTTCTTTATCCATTTTTTCTTTTAATAGTTTTTTAGCTCTATGTATTTGCGTTTTTACCGTACCTTTTGAACTGTTATATTTTGTAGCTATTTCATCTAAAGTAAGTTGCTCTAAATAATAATCAGCCATAAGTTCTAAATACGGACTTTTAAGTTCATTTATCATTTTATTTATATATTTTTTTCTTTCTTTTTCAAAGATAATATGTTCAATATCATTCTCCTCTGCATAACTACCTAAACTATTTTCAAAAGAATCTGTCACCATAGTCATCTTATGTATTTTACTTTTTAACTCATCTTTACATTTATTTATAGCTATTTTACAAACCAAATTTTTAACTTCATTTTCTTCTAAATTAGAATACTTTTTTAAATTTTTATATATGTTAATATATACTTCTTGTGTTAAATCTTCAGCATCTTGGGGGTTTTTCATCATATCATAACATATTTTATATATTAATCTTGCATATTTTTCTACTAATACTTCTATGTTCATAAATCCCCCTTAACATCTATTTAATATAACGATTATTTTTAAAAATAGATAACAAAATTTGTATATTTTATTTTTAATAAAAAAAGCAAAGGCATTATCCTCTGCTCAAATATTTATTAAAATCCGGAACATACTCTTCTTCATGTTCTCCTAATTCTTGAATATATCCATTTTCTATATCAAGAGAAAATAAATGTTTTTCAACCAAATGATATTCTTTTTTGGTTATTTTTCTATTTATTATATCATCATTTTTAGCTAAATATGTAGGAAAATATTGTGCCATAATGCTTATGTATATGTCATTTTCAAAATTTGCGTTTATCCAATTTAGAATATTTATTGTATTCTCAATATATCCTGGTAATATCAAGTGCCTTATTATAACACCCTTTTGTATTATTCCGTTATTATCTAGTTTAACTTTACCCACTTGTTTATACATTTCTTGTATAGCTAAAGAGGCCACAGAAAAATAATTGTTAACCTTAGAATATCTATTTGCGATTATATCATCATAATATTTTAAATCAGGTAAATATACATCAATATATCCTTCTAACAATTTTATTGTTTCAATATTTTCATAACCATTAGAATTATACACTATCGGTATTTTCAGTCCCATTTGTTTAGATTTTTTTATACTATCAATTATACCATTTACATATATTGTAGGGCTCACTAAATTTATATTATGAGCTCCCATATTCTGTAATAATATAAACTGCTTAGCAAGTTCATCACTAGAATATACTTTTCCTTTTATTTTTTGACTTATCTCATAGTTTTGGCAAAAAATGCACTTTAAATTACATCCAGAAAAAAATATAGTACCAGAACCATTAATACCACTTATACAAGGTTCTTCCCATTTATGCAAAGAAATATTTGCAATAACCATATCCTTTGTCGCTCTACATACTCCAACATTTTTTTCTATTCTTGATACCCCACATTTTCTAGGGCATATATTACAAGTATTCATGCCTATTTTTCTAAGACAATTGCACCAAGCGGGCATGTTCTTACACACTTTCCACATTTAATGCATTTTGAATAATCTATTTTTGGTGCACTATTACCATCTTGTATTAAAGCTCCTACTGGGCATATTTTTGAAGCAGGACAACGATGGTTTTGTGGACAATTTTCTTTAATAATTTTTATCATATTTTCATCTCCATTTAATATATATATTTTATCATAATAAATTAGAATTGTAAACCAATAGTATAAATAATGGTAAAAACAATGGAAAAACAATTTATCAATTCTAATATGAATAATGAAGAAAAAAGACTGTTACAAATGTAACAATCTTTTTTATAGTGACTGTAGATTACAAATCCTCAGTCACTATCTCAATCTTAAGGACTCTTTCCCAGCCCACGTGCACGAAGATATATTCAGTCTCCATCTCGCCTGTTGCGAGATTTTTGACCAAATTCCCTGTTGGAACACGGTTTGACTTTGCCCGTATAACTGGCTTATCCACGTTGCAAATCAGGTCGCCCAAAATAGCCGGTGGCAAAACAACAGCAAGGATATCGCAGCCTTCTCCATCGTTTGTAATATCCTTCCAGGACTTTGCAGTTCTCTTTGATTGCACAATGTCCACAGAACCATAGATCCTTACCAAGTCCAACAACTGCTGTGCTGTCATCTCATTACGGCTAAACCAAAGTATTTTTTTCATCTTCGTTCCTCCCAAATATTAATTTTATTGGATTCTAAAACTTATAAATTGATTATAACATACTTTACATAAAAATTAAACTATTTTTTATTTTTTTGCTTTTTTGGTTGAAAGCAACGCTTAAAACCTTTGAAAGAGTCTTCGTATTCTCTTGTTGTCATATTATCTTCTATCATATCTTATTTTTCTTGTTCTCTTACATATTTTGTTATCGTTGCTTCATTTAATAATACTGTACTTACAAAATATCCTCTTGCCCAAAATGTTCTTCTTCCATGTTTGTATTTCAAATTGGCATGTCTTTCATCTATCATCAATGAACTTTTTTCTTTTAAATATCCCATAAAACTTGATACCGACAACTTTTGGGAAATTACGACCAACATAATTTGAATCGTTTTCTCTTATTTCAACCGAACCATAAGCAAGCTATTGTAATTCATGTTCAAGTAATTGTTTATTTTGAAGAAGATTCATAATTTCCATTTTTTATTCATCATAATTTATTATACCGTATTTTTTTATTGTCAAACATTTTGTTTAGTATGTAATTAATGTCTATAACCTCACTTTGATCAAACATCCAACTTAAACTCAACACTCATGCTAATGCTATTTTAAATAGGTTATTGCACAATGCATATATAATTAAAATTGTCGTGATTCATATAGAAATAAAAAATTGGCAAAAAAAAATACTGGAAATTGACTCCAGTATTCCAAAATTAATTTTACAATTTTTGCACACTTTTGTATTGAAATTTACATTGTAGCTACTCTATCTACAATAATTGGAGGCGCCTATCAGATTTGAACTGATGATCAGGCTTTTGCAGAGCCGTGCCTTACCACTTGGCTAAGGCGCCATACTAAAATATATTCTAATTTAAAAATTTTATGATAAAAAAATGGAGCGGGAGACGGGGCTCAAACCCGCGAC
>CAZQJQ010000015.1:0-29899 GCA_964593045.1 uncultured Clostridiaceae bacterium | reverse complement strand
AACATGGATTATAGATTAATAAATAAGTTGTTTAGTATTAGAGTACATGAACTTAGGCTTAACAATATAGTATCACTACCACCTAATATAGGTATTGATGAATTTAAAGGCAATATGAAAATAAATATAGATAATAAACAGAAAAAAATAAAATATCAGATACAGATAACTAACTTAGATACTGGAAAAGTAATAGCGATTTTGTTAATAAAAGATTCTACTACTATTTCAAATTTTTTAGCAAAAATTAATAACAAAAAGGATGTAAGAAACGTTGTTATTGATATGAGTATGCAGTTTAAACGTATATTCATAGAAGCATTTAAAAATGCTAAAATTTCAGTAGATTACTTCCATACAACAAAATTAGTTACAAAGGCTGTTGATGATTTAAGATTGGAGTTATGGCGTAAATATACTAGTGATAATTCTAAAGAATCAAGAGATATTAAAAAGTATTTAAAATCATTAAAAAACTATCTTTTAACAGATAAAAATGGTTGTAAAAACGGAGAATATAAAGAAAAAAATAAATACAAAATTGGACAAGGTATTTGGGCATTTTAAAGAATTAAAAGAATCATACCAAATACTTCAAGATTTTTATGACATAAAAAGATGTTTAACAAGAGAGTTAAAAATAGAAAGCTTTAAACAATGGGTTAATTCTCTTAATAATGTTAATATAAAACAATTTAAGAGTGTTAAGAAAACAATTTATCACTGGTATAAATATATTAAAAATTATTATATAACAGGTTTTGGTAATGGAAAAACTGAAGGGAATAATAATTCAATAAAGGTATTAAAAAGAGTTTCATATGGATTTGGCAACTTTACAAATGCTGCAAACAGAATATTAGTATGTTGTTAATATAATATAAACATTAATATTTACATTGAAAAGACACTGTTTATCAAACAGTGTGCTTCAGCATGCCCCAAAAAGCCAATATTTTATTATATATATAAATATTCATTGAAAATTAAAGATTTACCTTAAATTTCAATGAATATAGTTAATTTTTAAAAAAATTTGCCCTCACTATTGACAAAGAGCCGAATTTTAGCTTACCTATTACAGTAGTGTATTTAGCATTACTGTAGTTTGGTTATATATCTGTGAGAGATTTTTAATACAATTTTTTGCAAATATTTATAAAACTCTTGAAATTTATCATATTTTATGTTATTATTTATAAGCAAGTTAAATTTGCTCTCGTAGCTCAGTTGGATAGAGCAACAGCCTTCTAAGCTGTGGGTCGGACGTTCGAATCGTCTCGAGGGCACCAACATTAAAGGATTTATAGCATATGCTTTAAATCCTTTTAAATTTATATGGTGATTGTGTGGAAAATATAATATATTCTAAATTTAAAAAATATATTGATATTGTAATATGTAGTTTAATAGTTGTACTTTCGTTTCAAAAGGGAGGATTTTATCCTAGTGATTCTTTTTTGTTTAATGTTGCAACTATTTTTTTAGGCATTATGTATATTGTGTTATCAGCTATAGATTTTAAAAAAAATAATCGTGTGTTTAAGATTGATAAAAAGGACCTTGTTATATATATTTTATATATAATTCTTGCTGTGTCATACTTTTTACCTGTTATTTTTAAAACTGCAGCTAATTTTTTAGATAGTATGTACGAGGCTTTAAGATACGTTAATTTAGCTATACTTTTTTTTGCTATAACTTTGTCAGATAACAAGAGATACTATTTAAATACTATTGTTATTGTGGCTTTTTTTCAAGCTTTACTTGGATTAGATGGCCTATCACTTAGGCTTTTAGAAAGTTTTTTAAATAAGTTTAGTTCGGGTTATTTACATGGTTATTATGATAGATTATCTGGTACAATACAGTATGCTAATACTACTGCTGTTATATTTTTTATTGCCTATTTTATTTTATTTCAGAAATATCTTAATGATTCAATAAGTAAAAAATCGAATTTTTATTTTGTTTTAATATATGTAATGTCTTCGTGTATGATACTTACTGGAACTAGAAGTATATTGTTATTTATGATCATTAGTAATGTTATATATTATATTAAAATAGATAATAAAAGAAAATTTTTAGTGACAATTATACATATTGTTTTAATTGATATATTATATACAACTTTGACTTCAAATTATTTGTTAAAATCATCTCCTAATATTTATTATTTGTTTGCTATATTTTTTGGTATATCATATTTACTTTCATATGTAAATGTGTATGTTATTAATTTTGTAAGCAATTTAAAATTAAGGAGAAGAAGTAAAAAAATTAAATATATATTAATTTTTAGTGTTATTGCTTGTACTATTATATATTGTATGGTAGCTTTTAATTTTTCAAAGCCTTTACAGATTTCTGAAAATATTTCTACGGAAAAAGTTCAAAGAGAAATTTATGGATTAGAGTCTGGTGAAAATACAATTACTTTAAAAGTTGGTGATAACAGTACTAGTGAGTATAACATATATATATATCTTGAAGATAAAAATTTTGACCGTGAATTTTTAACAAAACTTACTAGTAGTGATCTTTCAAATATGGATGAGTTTAATTATACCTTTGCTAAAAAAGATAATACTCTAAGACTTATAATCCAATTTGAGGTTGTAAGTGGAACTCTTAATATAGATAAAGTGTTTTTAAATGGAAAAGAAAAGATTGTGCAGTATTTAATGTTACCAAGTGAGTTTGTTTTTAGAATTGTTAATTTATTACATGGTTCAGATAGTATTAATGCTAGAATTATATATATACAAGATGCAATAAAAATTATTAAATTAAGTCCTATTATAGGGGTAGGCGGAAATGGATTTAGTAATTTATATAAATCTGTACAAGATATACAATATACTTCAACACAGGTACATAATTCTTTTTTACAAATATTTGTTGAATCAGGAATAATTGGTGGATTTAGTATAATTGCAATTATTTGTATAACAATATATATTTCAAAAAACAATTTAATAAAATTGATATATATAATATATGTAGTTCATAGCATAGCAGAACTTAATTTTTCATATATGTTAATGCTAGTAATATTTGCAATATTAACTGCGTGTATTACTAAAAAAGAAAAGTAAAAATATAGCGGTAGTCTTCCTACTGCTTTTCTTTTTTATTTCTTTTTATTTAAATTTACTTTTAATTTACAAATTTTTGTAGTAAAATATATATATAATAATAGATACTAAAAGGAGAAGGGTATGCAAAAAATATGGAATGTAAAAAAATATGATGATGAATATGTGGACAAAGTATGTAAAGAATATGGAATATCTAGGTTACTTGCAAAATTAATTATTGCAAGAGATATAGCTTTTGAAGATATAGGATATTTTTTAAATGCAACACTTGATGATTTAAAGGATCCATATATGATAAAGGATATGGATAAATTTGTAGATAGAATATCACGTGCTATTGATAACAAGGAAAAAATTGTTATATATGGTGATTATGATGTAGATGGTGTAACTAGTATAACTATAATGTATAAATTTTTAACTGGATTAAATGCAATAGTTGATTATTATTTACCTGATCGTTTAGAGGAAGGTTATGGCTTAAATAAAGAGGCAATAAAAAAAATAAAGGAGTCCTCTGCTTCTGTTATAATTACAGTAGATTGTGGAATAACTGCAATAGATGAGGTAGAATATGCAAACAGTTTAGGAATAGATGTATGTATTACTGATCATCATGAATGTTCTGAATTGCTTCCTAATGCTTATGCAGTTGTAAATACTAAAAGAAAAGATGATAGTTTTGGTTTTAATATGCATGCTGGTGTTGGAATGGCATTTAAATGTATAACTGCTCTTGCTATTAAGTATAACTTAGATAAAGACAGTTATTTAAAATATATAGATATTGTTGCACTTGGAACTATATCTGATATAGTTCCACTAGTAGATGAAAATAGAGTTATTGCAAAATATGGATTAATAAAAATGAAAATCACTGAAAATAGGGGCTTAAAAGCATTGTTTAGAATATCTGGCTTAAAAGATATTGACTCTATTTCAATATCATTTTTAATAGCACCAAGAATTAATGCATGTGGTAGAATGGGAAGTGCGGATATTGCTGTTGAATTACTTCTTTCAGAAACTGATGAAGAGGCAAATCGTTTGGCAAATATATTAGAACTTCAAAATAGAAATAGGCAAGATGTAGAAAAAGAAATTTTTGATGAAGCTATTAATATAATAGAAAAGAAAAATCTAGCAAATAAAAATTCAATAGTATTAATGTCTAAAGATTGGCATCATGGAGTTATAGGTATAGTGGCATCAAGACTTGTAGCTATGTATTCAAAACCTATTATCCTTCTTACAATAGAAGGAGAGGAAGCAAGGGGTTCAGGTAGATGTCAATTAGGGTTTTCGTTATATGATAGCCTTACAAAATGTTCTGATACTATAGAACAATTTGGTGGTCATGAACTTGCAGCAGGTCTTAGTATAAAAGTTGAAAAATTTGAAGAATTTAAACAAAAATTTGAGTCAGTAGTAGAACAAATGACACATGGTAAAATAGAACAAATAATTGATATTGATGATTATATAACAAAGCAAGACTTAAATAAATATACATTAAGAGATATAGAAGTATTAAAACCTAATGGCCAAGGTAATAAAATACCACTTTTTTTATACAAGGGTTTAAAAGTAAAATCAATAAGTACAATAAAAGATGATAAACACCTAAAACTTACTCTAGCAGATGGCTTAAGTTTGATAGATACAATAGCCTTTTCTAAAGGAGATAGGAGAGATGAATTAAAAATTGGCGATAAAATAGATATAATAGGAACATTATCAGTAAATACCTATTGTACACCAAAAAGAATCCAGATTATAATCCAAGATTTTAAAAAAAGTGTTTAGTAGGCTAGCATAGAGGAGGTGTTTGTATGGCACATGATGAAGTGTTAGAAACAAAAGAAAACTTGATTGCTATTTTAGATGAGCATAAAATTTCATATGATAAAGAAAAATTAAATGAAGTTTTAGAACATGCTAAAAAATTATATAAAGATAAAAAAAGATATAATCAAAAAACAGTATATGAGCATGCAATAGGTGTGGCGATTGAAGTAGCTTCTCTTAACATGGATGATGTTTCAGTGTATTCTGCAATACTTCATGAAGCTCCGAAGTTTGAAGATTATGATTATACTAAAATAAAACAAAAATTTTCAAAAGAAGTCGCAGATATAGTAAAAGACGCACATAAACTATGTTATTTAAATTATAAAAATCAAGATAAGTTAGAAGCTGAAAAACTAAGAAATATGTTTATGGGTGTTGCAAAAGATATAAGAGTAGTAATAGTAAAACTTGCTGATAGACTATATAACATGAGAAGAATTAACGAATTAGATGAAAATATGCAAAAAATAAAAGCTAAAGAAACACTTGAAATATATGCACCAATTGCACATAGACTTGGTATATCACATATAAAATCAGAATTAGAAGATATATCATTTAGAATAGAATATCCACTTGAATATCAAAGCATAAAAAAAGCAATTGATGCTAAAAAAGAAGAAAGAAAAGAATATATTGAAAAAAGAATTGAAGAAATAAAAGAAAGATTAAATGAAAATGGAGTAGAAGCTACAATCTATGGAAGACCAAAGCATTTCTATAGCATATACAAGAAAATGAAAGAAAAAAATTGTGATGTTGATGATTTATTTGATTTACTTGCAATTAGAATAATTGTTTCTTCTATAAAAGACTGTTATACATCACTTGGTGTCGTACATGAAATGTATAAACCTATGCCTGGAAGATTTAAGGACTATATTGCTGTTCCTAAAACAAATATGTATCAATCACTTCATACAACTGTTTTTGGTGAAGGTGGAAAACCATTTGAAATTCAAATAAGAACATGGGATATGCATAAAGTAGCTGATTATGGTATTGCTGCTCATTTTCTTTACAAAGAAAAAAATGTAAAAATGACAGACACAGATAAAAAATTAGTATGGTTAAGACAAGCACTTGAACTTGAGCAGAGTCCAGATGATCCCAAAAGTTTGAAAAATTTGAAAATAGAGTTATTTGGTGAAGAGGTCTTTGTATTTACTCCAAAAGGTGATATTAAAGCATTACCAAAGGATTCTACACCTATTGATTTTGCATATAGTATACATCAAGGTGTAGCTGAAAAGATGGTAGGAGCAAAAATAAATAGTAAAATTGTTCCAATTGGTACTAAATTAAATAACACTGATGTAGTCGAAGTAATTACATCTTCAAATGCAAAAGGCCCTAATATAGATTGGCTTAAAATGGTAAAAACATCTAGTGCAAGAAATAAAATAACATCATTTTTAAAAAAACAAGGCAAGGAATCAAATATTCAAAAAGGTAGAGAACTATTTGAAAAAGAATTAAAAAAACATAAAGGAATAAAAGATGAGTTATTAAAAGAAGAGTACCTTCAAAAAATGTTAAAAAGAACAGGATTTAATTCATTAGAAGAATGTTATGAAAACATAGGGTTTGGAAGTGTCTCTCATGTAAAAGTAATACGTAAACTAATAGAAGAATATGAAAAAAGCATTAATGTAAATATAGAAGATATAGCAAAAGAAAAAATAGAAAAAAATAAAAATAAAGTTGTAAAAAAAGATGAGGGAGTTATAGTAGAAGGAATAAAAAATTGCTTGGTAAAATATGCTAAATGTTGTAACCCAATACCTGGAGATGAAATAGTAGGATATATTACATTTGGAAAGGGTGTGTCAATACATAGATCAGATTGTATAAATCTTAAAAATTTAGATATAAAAAATAGAAAAATTAATGTAAGATGGAAAGATAAACTAGATTCAAATTATACAGCAGATATACATATTAAAGCTAATGATAGAAATGCTATACTTTCTGATATACTTGCAAAACTAAAAGAAATAAAAGTTGATGTAGTAGAAATGAATTCAAAGAAAAAAATTAATAAAGAGATTGATCTAGATATAAGTATTAACATATCTAGTGCAGATGAACTTCAAAAAGTTATAAAAGAAATAAAAAAAGTTGATAGTGTATTTGAAGTTAAAAGAGCAAAATAAATTTTATTATTTATATAGGAGATGATAAATTTGGAAATGTATGAATCAAATGAGGTGTATGTATATACTTTATCTGTTAATATTGCAAAATCCACACATTATACAAATACATATATTGTAATGTCAAAGAAAAATAAAGAGGCAATATTAATAGATCCTGGAGATGAAGCAGATAAAATCATTAAAAGTATCAAGGAAGTAGGTGCTTTTGTAAAATATATTATTCTTACACATACACATTATGATCATATTGGTGCTTTAAAAGCAGTTGCTGATTATACAAATGCTAAAATTATGGTGCATATAAATGATGTTGATGGACTAAATGATGAAGAGAAGAATTACTGTAGAAAATTAAATATGAAAATAGATAATGTGGATATTTCCCATGTTATTAAAATAGAAGATGGATATAAATTTAAAGTTGATAATATGTATTTTGAAGTAATACATACACCAGGGCATACTAGTGGTGGAATTTGTATATTTGAAAAAACATCTAATGTGTTATTTACAGGAGATACAATTTTTTGTAACTGTTACGGTAGAACAGATTTAAAAAGTGCAAGTATAGATGATATGAAAAAAAGTTTAGACAAGATATTTGATAGGTTTGATAATATATTAATTTTTCCAGGACATGATAAAAGTGTAAATTTAAATTATGCTAAAAAAAGGATAAAAATGTTACTTGCAATAAAAGGAGAATAATATGTCGTATTTTAAAAAGTTTATAGAAGAAGAATCAAAAAAAGATTACTATATAAAATTACATGATTTTGTTACCAAAGAATATGAAACAAAAACTATATTTCCACCTAAAGAATGTATATTTAATGCACTTAGATATACACCATATGAAAATATTAAAGTCCTTATAGTAGGACAAGATCCATATCATGGAGTAGGAGAGGCACATGGACTTTCTTTTTCAGTAAATGTAGGAGTACCAATTCCACCATCACTTAAAAATATATATAAGGAATTAAATAGAGATATTGGTACATATATTCCTAATAATGGTTATCTTTTAAAATGGGCAAAACAAGGAGTAATGTTACTTAACAGTGTTCTTACAGTTGAAAAAGATAAGCCTGGTAGTCATAGAAATAGAGGTTGGGAAACATTTACAGATCAGGTTATAAAAGAGGTAAACAAAAAAGAAACACCAGTAGTATTTGTCCTTTGGGGAAATTATGCAAAACAAAAAGAATCTATTATAACAAATCCAAAGCATTTGATTTTAAAATCTGCTCATCCAAGTCCATTTTCGTGTAGAAATGGGTTTGAAGGTTGTTCACATTTTTCAAAAATAAATGAGTTTTTGATAAAAAATAACATGGAGCCAATAGATTGGCAAATTGATAATGTTTAAATTCATAATATAATATAAAAAGCTTAAGGAATATTCCCTAAGCTTTTCTAAATTTTAGCTGATTATCACTTCTTCATTAGAAAGAGAAATCATTAACTGCTTTTTGTCTCTTACTTTTATGATTTGATCAGAGATTATAGTGAGTAATTCGTTTTCAATATATCTTTTTACAGCTCTTGCACCATATTTGGGATTAAAAGCTTTCTTAGAAATATATGAAATACTGTCAGTTGAAAAATCAACATAAATGTTCAAATTTTCTTTGATCCTATTTTTAATAACTGTTAAGAATTTTTCTGTTATTTTTATTGCAGACTCTTCAGATAATACGTTGAAAGCAAAAACATTGTCAATTCTGTTGTAGAGTTCGGGTGGAAATTCTTTTTCTACAGCAGTAATGGTATAACCATAGTCATTAGTAGAAGAAAAACCAACAGTACTCATGTTTGATTTAATGTTTGTTGTAAGAATTATGATGGTATTTCTAAAGTCAATCACAACGCCTTTTGAATCAGTTACTCTGCCGTATTCTAGTATTTGCATTAGAATGTGCAAAACCTTGGGATGAGCTTTTTCTGCTTCATCAAAAAGTATTAAAGAATACGGAAATCTACGAACTTTTTCAAATAAGCCGGGTTCATTGTATCCAACATATCCAGGAGGTGCACCAATTAACTTAGAAATAGAAGCCTCGTCTTTGAATTCAGTCATGTCAATAGTTAGAATATTATTGTCAAATATTTCTTCGCCGATTAGTTTAGCAATTTCTGTCTTACCAACTCCTGTAGGTCCTGTAAAAAGAAAACTTGTTGGTCTTGTGGCATCTGAGATACCGAGTAATTTTACCTTAACAGAGTTAAGGATTTTTTTAATTACTTCATTTTGACCAAAAATTTCGTTGCTTAGTCTTTTTTCAAGACACAGGTATTTATCAATTTGATTTTTTGAAAAGACACTGACAGGAATGGAATATCTTGATGTAAATACTTTTTCAACATGCTTTTTTGTTATTTTTCCTAGAGAATTTTCACGAACGTAGATAAATACAGCCTCAAGTAAATCAATCGCCTTATCTGGAAAGTTCATATTTAAAAGATACTTTGAACACAAATAAATAATGTGTTTTAAAGTAGCATAGTTTGCTGGATACATACAACTTTCCTTTGCAATTGTTTTGTCTAATTCCTGAAGAATTTGAAACACTTCATTAGTTGTTGGTTCATTTACTGTTATAGGTGTAAATCTGCGCTTGAGTGCTGAATTTTTTTCGATAATACGGTATTCGTCAAATGTAGATGTCCCGATAATCTTCATGTTGTAGTTAAGAAGATATGATTTGATATAAGTAGAAATGTCAGGTGAGTCTTTATCAGTTGAACCAGAACCAATGATTTGGTGAACTTCATCAACAAATACAATAATGTCTTTTCTGGATACTATAGCATTTAGAGTATCTTGCATTTTCTTTTCAAAGTCACCACGGTATTTTGTACCAGAAACACATGAACTTAAGTTAAGTTCCAAAATATGATAACCATATAATGAATAACTTGGATCATTTGCCATCATATTTGCCATGGCATGCACAATTGCAGTTTTACCTACACCAGGCTTTCCAATTAGAACGGGAGAAGCTTTAATTGTGCTTTTTAATGCATAAGTGGCCTTTGAAATAATATTTTTTTGACCGATGAGAGTGTTTTTAACATTACGGTACATGAATGTAAGGTCAGTACAATTTTGAATTTTTATCTCATCAATTTTTTGTGACTTATGCGTAGTGTCTTTTTTTACTGTTATAGCCGACATGCTTTGTGTGTTGCTATCTTCTTCGACTTCATCTTCATCTTCATCTTCATCTTCAGAATATTCATCAGTAATAATATATACACTTGGGTTATATGCTTTAAACAGTTCGTTCTCATACTTTAAAAATTCGCTAAACACATCCTTTACAAAAATAATATCACGGTCAAGTAATGTACGATATCCTTTGCAAATAAAATAATCAAGAATATTAATTGTCATTGTAAAATATGTTATGTTGGAACTCTCATCGTTAAAACAAAGAGGATCAATGATTTCTTCCGTATAGTTTGAAAGGTAAAGAAATCTTTTTTTGTTTAGATAGTCAAATTGAGGTAGTAATTCTGTCTTTAACCGTGACACTAAAAGTTCCTTGGTGTTTTCAAAGTACTTACATATCATAGTAGATACAAAAGTATTTGAGGATACAAGACCAACAAGCAGGTGCTCTGGTTCAATAGTACCCTTTTGAACGATGTTCTTTTTTGTAGCCTCAAGAACCATTTTTATGGCATCTCCAGTTTCTAGGGCAGAAATATACTCGCTGTACAACATAACCATTCCTCCTTAAAATTTAAATTTAATTTTAATAAGAAGTTTGCTACAATTATTATATCATAGGATATGATAAAAAACAAGAAAATAAGATATATTATGTATATTAGTTATGTTATTTATGTTATGTATGTACAAAAAAAACACCGCAAAATATGCGATGCTTTTTTGTTTTATGCTTTGTACTTTGTACCAAGTTATTATTTTATTGCTTATTAATATCACTCATATAGATCATAAGTAAAAAAAGTATTGCAACTAATAACTCTGGTTGGTATCCTAAAACAATAAAATATATGACAATTGAAATTATGATAAGTGCAAAGAATATATACTTTGTTGCCGGATGTGATAATATTTTTCTAAGCCTTGGGTGTAGATCCTTTGTTTGAAAGAAAAGGACTGCCATGAAGAGGAGTAATAAAAAGTATGGGACATTTGCAATAATCTTATTCATAAGATTCTCCTTTCGTGTTGTTATTTGTTTATTTCCATATATATCTGCATATCCATGATGTTGCATATTTTTTGATACCTTTTATACAACAATATGGTGTCTGCAGAGATAAGAAGAACAAATAGCAACCAGATTGGCAGTGCAATTAATACTCCAACAAATATTATGCTTATAGGAAGTGTTAGTATAAGTAGGATATATTCAAGTACCGAAATGCATAATATCACACTTAGTCTTTTGTACTTATACTCTAATGTCCGTGTTGCTCTTAATCTAATTCTTACATGTCTGTCTATTAAGTCTAAAACAAGATAGATAAGGAATGCCACAATAATATACTTTTCCATAATGTTACCTCCATTTTTTTGTTTTGGTTGTTTATATAAATATTTACAACGGCAAGTGTATAACATATATTTACAGTTGTAAATAACAATAAAAAGAATGTATAAGTATTATATATTAAAATTAAGCATTTGTCAATATTTATGTTTACTTTCATATCTTTAATATCTGTAATTTTAAGTTTTTATTTGACAATAATCTACATATGTGCTAAAATTAATACTGTTAAAAAGAGGGATAAAAATGGAAAATTTAAAGACATCTGACTTTTATTATGACTTACCACATGAACTTATTGCTCAGACTCCACTCAAAGAAAGACAAAAATCTAGGATGATGATATTAGATAAAAATACTGGTAAGACAGAAGATAAAATTTTTGAAAACATTGTTGATTATATTGATGAAGGGGATACAATTGTTTTAAATAATACAAAAGTAATTCCTGCTAGGTTATTCGGACATAGAGCAGAAAAGGAAGAACTTATAGAGTTTCTACTTGTAAAGGAACTTGGAGAAAATAAATGGGAAACACTTGTAAAACCGGGTAAAAAAGCAAAGATAGGGACTCATATAATATTTAAAGAAAATTTACTTGAAGCTGATGTAATAGATATATTAGAAGAAGGAGAAAGAATAATTGAATTTAAATATATTGGTATATTTAATGAAATATTAGACAAACTTGGTATGATGCCACTTCCACCATATATAACTAAAAAACTAGAAGATAAAGATAGGTATCAAACAGTATATAGTAAAATACCTGGTTCGGCTGCTGCTCCTACTGCTGGATTGCATTTTACAAAAGAGGTTTTAGATAGTCTAGAAAAAAAAGGAGTAAATATTGTATATGTAACACTTCATGTGGGAATAGGTACATTTAGACCTGTAAAAGTTGATGATGTACAAAAACATCATATGCATAGTGAATATTTTATGATTTCTGAAAAAACATGTAAAATAATAAACGAAACAAAGAAAAACAAAAAAAGAGTTATAGCAGTTGGTACAACATCGTGCAGAGTACTTGAAAGTGCAACTAAAGAAGATGGTATTATTTATCCTATGGAAAAAGAAACTGATATATTTATATATCCAGGATATAACTTTAAAATGATAGATGCACTTCTTACTAACTTTCATCTTCCAGAGTCTACCCTTATAATGTTAGTAGCTGCATTTACATCAAAAGATATAATTCTTGGAGCATATAATGAGGCGGTAGAAAAAAAATACAGATTTTTCAGCTTTGGTGATTGTATGTTAATAATATAAGTAAGAAAGGGAATAGTATGGAGAAAAAAGCATTAAATTTCGAAATAAAAAAAGTAGACAAAAGAACTAGTGCAAGACTAGGAGTAATGCATCTTCCTCATGGAGATGTAGAAACTCCTGTATTTATGCCAGTTGGAACACAAGCAACTGTAAAATCATTATCACCAGAGGAATTAAAAGAAGAGATAAGAGCAAGTATTATACTAGCTAATACCTATCATCTTTTTTTAAGACCAGGGCATGATATAGTAAAAGAAGCGGGTGGGCTTCATAAATTTATGAATTGGGATAGAAACATTTTAACAGATAGTGGGGGATTTCAAGTATTTAGCTTAGGGCCACTTAGAAAAATAACAGAAGAAGGAGTATATTTTAATTCACATATTGATGGCTCTAAAAAATTTATTTCTCCCGAAGTAGCAATTGAAATTCAAAACGCCTTGGGTTCAGATATAATGATGTGTTTTGATGAATGTGCTCCTTATGGGGCAACTCGTGAATATGTTGAAAAATCTATGAATATGACTTCACGTTGGGCAAAAAGATGTAAACAGGCACATAAAAATACTGATACACAAGCATTATTTGGTATAGTCCAAGGTGGCTTTTATAAAGATTTGAGAAAAAAAAGTATTGAGGATTTAGTAGAGCTTGATTTTCCCGGTTATGCTATTGGAGGTATAAGTGTAGGTGAACCTAAAGAAGAATTTTTGGATATTTTAAGATATGTGACACCGCTTCTACCAAGTGATAAGCCGAGATATTTAATGGGAGTAGGCACACCTGACTATTTAATTGAAGCAGTTATGGCAGGTATTGATATGTGTGATTGTGTATTACCAACTAGAATGGCAAGAAACGGTTCGGCACTTACACATTATGGAAAATTAAATATGCTTAACGCATGCCATGCACATGATTTTTCAACACTAGATAAAGACTGTGATTGTTATACGTGTAAAAATTATACAAGAGCATATATAAGGCATTTATTTAAAGCAGATGAAATATTAGGAGCAAGACTCTTATCAGTACATAATCTAAGATTTTTAACAAAGTTAATGGAAGATGTAAAAGATGCAATAAAAGAAGAACGTTTAGATGAATTTAAAGATTCTTTTTATAAAAAATTTGGATATATGGATTAGTATAAAAAATATATATTTTACCAATATTATATACAATATTGGGTGAAAAAATGAAAAATAACGAATATGTAAAAAGCAAAGTTAATTTAATTATCGCAAATATTGTAAAAATATTAGTATTAATATTCTTTTTATCTTTACAAGGTATATATTATATATATATTTATGAGGTTAAAAACTATATTAGTTATGCTATATTTTTATCAATTCAGATAGTTAAATATTCAGTTGTAGGCTATATTTTTTTTAGTGATAAAAATAATGTATATAAACTGACATGGACTTTATTAATACTCATATTTCCGGTTTCTTCACTTGTTATATATTATATTATAGGAAATAGAAAAACATATATCGATGTAAATAAGAAAAATATATCTTTTAATGATATTTTAAATCAAAATATACAATTGAAAGAAAGTGTAAAATACATAGATATATATAAATATAACGAAGCAAACAGTATAAAAAATATGACTGGATATAACATATATGCAAGTGAACACGTAACATATTTAAAAACAGGAGAAGATTTTTTTAATCAATTAAAACTAGACCTTATAAATGCAAAAAAATATATTTTTCTTCAGTTTTATATTATATCAGACAGCGAACTATTAGAAGAAATAATTCAGATACTAGAATTAAAAATATTGTCATCTGTAGAAGTAATAGTTATATATGACGCCTTAGGGAGTAGATTTAAACTTTCAAAAAAATACATTAATATAATGAAAAAAATAGGTGTTAAACTATATAAATATAATCCATATAAATTTGATATAAATAAATATTTAAATTATAGGGATCATAGTAAGATGTGTATAATTGATGGAATGATTGCATATACTGGCGGAATTAACATTGGTGATGAATATATAAATACTATAGAAAAATATGGATACTTTAAAGATAATGGAATAAAAGTAACAGGCCAAGTTGTAAACAGTTTTATTCTTATGTTTTTAAAAACACTAGAGCAGATTACAAAAGAAAATATAGATTTTTCAAAATATATATTAAATCAAATTAATATAACATTAAGTAGAGGATATATATCAGCATTTAAAGGAAGTACTAATAGCAGTATAAAAACATATAAAAATATTTATATAAATGCGTTAGTACATGCAAAAAAGTATATATATATAACAACACCATATATTGCAATTGATAATGAAATTATTATGGCCTTTGAAAACGCAAGTCTAAATGGTGTTGATGTAAGGCTAATAGTACCGAAAATACCAGATAAAAAAATAATAAATAAAATAACAAAATCATATTATGAAGTTTTACTTAAAAAAGGTGTAAGAATATATGAATACACACCTGGTTTTATACATCAAAAAACATTAATATCAGATGATGATTTTGCAATTGTAGGAACAATTAATTTAGATTTTAGAAGTTTAGATTATAGCTTTGAAAATGGATTGTGGATGTATAAAGTAGAGGAAATAAACAAAATAAAGAAGGATATTGTTGATATTATTACGGTGTCAGAAGAAATATATATTAATAATTGGAAAAAAAGGAGTTTTACTGAAAAAATTACGGAGAAAGTTTTAAATGTTTTTTCTCCAATTATATAGGAGGGATATTTATGAAGGGCTTAGTATTAGAAGGTGGAGGAGCAAGAGGTGCTTATCAAGCTGGAGCATTAAAAGCATTAGTTGAAAACGGATATGAATTTAATGGCATTGTTGGAACATCTATTGGTGCAATAAATGCTGCTGTTATAGCACAAGATGAATTTGATAAATTATATAGCATGTGGGAAGATGTAAATTATTCTACATTAATGGATGTAGATGATATAAAAATAGCAAAATTATTCAGTAGAAATATTGATGTTAAAATTATAAAATATATAACATCTAAAATAAAAGGGACTATAAAAAATAAAGGTATAGATACTTCAAAAATAAGAGGACTATTATCAGAAGTAATAGATGAAGAGAAAATAAGACAAACAGGAAAAGATTATGGTCTTGTAACATTTAATTTATCAGATAAAAAACCACTCGAGTTATATATAGAAGATATCCCTAAGGGTAAACTTATTGATTATTTACTTGCTTCATCTAGATTACCAATTTTTAAAGCAGAAATTTTTGAAGAAAAAGTATATTTAGATGGCGGAGTATATAATAATTGCCCTATAAATATGCTTGATAAAAAAGGATATACAGATGTTGTTGTAATAAGGACAAATAATGAAGAAAGAATAAAAAATAAAAGTAAATTAAAAAATATAAAATCATTTATTGTAATTAGACCATATGATGAGCTACCTGGAATTATGACTTTTGATAATAAATCAGTAAAGAAAATGATAAAATTAGGATATTATGATGCACTTAAAACTATAAAAAAATTAGATGGATTTAGAAGTTATTTGATTCCGTATGATGAAGAAAAAATATTTAATAGTCTTTGTAACATAGATCCAGACATAATATATGAAATTGCAGTTAATATGGGTATAAAAGAATATATGTCACCTAAAAAGGTTTTGTTTGAAAAAATCATTCCAAATATTGCTTTAAAAATAGGGTATAAAGGAGTTGGAACATATAAAGAAGTAATATATGCACTTCTTGAATATATTGCAATTAAAGAAAAAATAGATCTTCTGGAAATTATGACATTAGATGAACTACTTTCTAAAATAAAAGAAAAAATAAAAGTAGATGATAAGAAAAAAATTAAAAAATCAATATATATTTTAGCTAATAGTTTAAACTTAAGTAATAAAAATAAAAAAGTAAAAGCAAAAAATAAAAAGTAAAAAGTAAATAAAGAGTTACTAAAAACAGAAAAAAGATATAAAAAGTAAAATAATAAAATGTATATTAAAACCTATATAAGAATATATTGTATATATATTTATGGAGGTTTTAATATGGAAGATATTAAAAAAATATGTATTTTAGGAACTGATGCAAGAAGTCTAAAAATAAGAGAACTATATAGTAGTGAAAAAAACAAAATTGTAGATTACGAAGATGCAGACTATGTGATTGCTCCAATTCCTTTTTCAAGAGATAATGTGAAAATAAATGGAGAAATACTTGAATGTGATGAATTAATTAGTGTTTTAAAAAATAAATCAAAAATTCTTTTTACTGGTGCATTGTCAAGTGATATGAAACAAAAATTAAAACAAAATAATGTTGTATTTTATGACATGTTTGATTTTGAAGAGGTAGCAGTTTTAAATGCAATACCTACAGCAGAAGGAGCTATAGCAACGGCTATGGAAATTACTGATTTTACACTATGTAATTCAATGGTACTTGTTTTAGGATATGGTAGAATAGGTAAAGTATTAAGTAAAATGTTAAATGGTATAGGTTGTAAAGTATATTGTAGTGCAAGAAATAAAAAAGATATTGCAATGATTGAGGCAATGGGGTATAATAGTATTAATACATCTGATATATCAAATATATTAACTGATGTTGACGTTATATTTAATACAATACCAAATGTTGTGTTAGATGAGGATAAGTTAGTAAAAACAAAAAAAGATTGTTGTATAATTGATTTAGCATCACCGCCTGGTGGAGTCGATTTTGTAAAGGCTAATGAACTAGGAAAAAACGTAGTTTGGGCACTTGCAGTTCCTTCTAAAGTAGCTCCTATGTCTGCGGCGATATATCTTAAAAATTCGATTGATAATGTAATATATAACAAATGAAATGGGTGATTTAATGGGTGAAATTATAAACGTTAAAAAGATAGTAGAAGATAAAAAAGTATCTTTAAAAGAAGAAGTAAATAAGTTGAAAAAAAATAATATATTTCCAAAACTTGCAATAATACTTGCAAACGATAATGAAGCATCAAGAATATATGTAAACAAAAAAAGAATGTTATGTGAAGAACTTGGAATACTTGAAGAAGAATACATATATGATGAAAATGTAACCACTGAAGAAATATTAACGGTATTAGATAAATTAAATTGCGATAAAACGGTTAATGGTATATTAGTTCAACTTCCTCTATTTAAGCATTTAGATGAAACTAAGATATTAGAAAAGATAGATAGTACTAAGGATGCAGATGGATTACATCCACTTAATATAGGCAAAACATATATTGGAAATGAGCAAATAGTTGCATGTACTCCTAAAGGAGTTATGACAGTAATAGATAGCGTTTGTAATGATATATCTGGCAAAAATGCAGTGGTTGTAGGTAGAAGTATACTTGTAGGTAAACCAATGGCAGCACTTTTACTAAATCGAGATGCGACAGTTACAATATGTCATTCTAAAACCAAAAAACTAGAAGAATATACGAAAAATGCTGATATTTTAGTAGTAGCAGTAGGTCATCCAAAGTTAATAACTAAAGATATGGTAAAAAAAGATTCAATTGTAATTGATGTTGGAATAAATAGGATAGATAAAAAAATAGTTGGAGATGTTGATACAGAAGAAGTTGTAAAAATAGCAAAATATGTTACTCCTGTACCAGGAGGTATTGGACTTACAACAGTTTTATCTCTTATAGATAATGTTATAAATAGTGCAAAATCAAGTAAATAAAGCAAAATTATATTGCTTGTTTGACATAAGTACCGGTAGTATGGTATAATAACATTACTTTTTATCTTTATTTTCATTAACTATATGAAAGGGTGTAATTTATGTTAGACACTACAACAGTTGGACGTTTAAATGAAAAGGTAGAAAGTCTAAATTACAAATTGAGAAGTTTAAATGAAAATTTAGATTGCAATACAGAGATTTTGCAAGCTATATTAGAAACATTATTAAATATTCAGGAGATTCAAATGAAGATACTTGAAAAACAAGAAAAGACATCATATAGGAGAATTATAGAATAAAAATCAAGAAAGTAAAAAATAAAAAAATACATCTGTAAATATTGAAAAATATGCAGATGTATTTTTTAAATGTGTTTCAAAAATTATATTTTTAAAAATTCTGTTTTTTTACTTGACAAATACACAATTCTGAGTTATTATATATACAGTGATTAGCAATCGAATAATTTGAGTGCTAATTGTTGGTGATAAAATGAATTTAGATGATAGGAAAAAAAAGATACTTGCTTCAGTTGTGGAAGATTATATATCTTCTGCTGAACCTGTAGGTTCAAAGACAATAGTAGAAAAATATAATTTAGAATATAGTCCTGCAACTATAAGAAATGAAATGAAATTGTTAGAAGATGCTGGCTATTTAGAACAGCCACATATTTCTGCAGGAAGAATTCCTTCTACAAAAGGCTATAGATATTATGTAGATAATTTAATGAAAGAAAAAAGACTATCTATGTTAGATATAAATTATATAAATAATAGCATAACAGGTTATGGAGATACAGAAGATCTTTTTAAACAAGCAGCAGATACAGTTTCAAAACTTCTTGGTAGACCCGCTATCCTTACTTTACGAGATGAGGATGTAGTAGAGAGTGTTAAGATAATTAAAATAAGTGATAGAATTTTACTTATAGTTTTAATGTCAAAAAATGGTAGGGTAAAAGACTGTGTAGCAAAACTTACAGATAATGTACCAGATCCAATGCTTGATGAGCTTACTAAAGTTTTAAATACTAATTTAAGAGGAACACCACTTGAAAATTTATATACTGCACTTAATCTTGTTATATCAAAAGAGCTTACATCTCTTTCAAATATTTTAGATGATGTATGTAAAAGTATAAGATACGAAATGAAAAATGAAACAAAAAAAATAAAAAGTAATGTTGAAGCTATACTTGAGTTACCTGAGTTTTCTGATATAGAAAAAGCTAAAAATTTCATAAATCTATTATCAACAAAAGATGTAGTTGATACTACTTTAGAAGAAATCTCTAGAAGTAATCTGGGAATTGTGATTGGTTCAGAAAATAGGGAAGTTATTTTAAAAGATTATAGTATAATTTCACTTAATGTAGCGGATGAAGACAGAGTTATTGGTAATATTTCTGTTATAAGTCCAAAAAGGCTTGATTATTCTAAAACTATATCTACATTGAAATATGTAAATGAAAAATTTAAAAACATTTTTTCAAAAGATAAAAATAAGGAGGAGTATCATGAGTAAAGAAAAGAAAAATGAAAGTATTAATGAAGAAAAAGATAAAAAACAAGAAAATAAAAATGAAGTTGAGGTTAATAATGCTAATGTAGATGAAGTTAATGTTTCAGAAAAGGAAAAAGATGAATACATTGCAAAACTCAACAATGATTTATTAGATCAAAAGAAAAAAGCAGATGAATATTTTGAAAATTTAAAAAGAAATATGGCAGAGTTTGATAATTTTAAAAAAAGAATTACTAAAGAAAAAGATAATATGTACAATCTTGTATCAGCTGAAGTATTATCTGGACTTTTACCTATATTAGACAATTTTGAGAATGCTATAAATTCTGAATGTTCGGATGAAGCATTTAAAAATGGTATGAATATGATATATACTCAATTTAAAGAGGCACTTGAAAAAATAGGCTTAGAAGAAATTAAATGCATAGAAGAGACATTTGATCCTAATTTTCATGAGGCAGTTATGCATATTGAGGATGATAATTATGCTGAAAAAGAAATTGTAGAAGTATTAAGAAAAGGCTATAAAATTGGTGATAAAGTAATACGTCATTCAATGGTAAAAGTTGCAAATTAATTAGGTTAAATCTCATTTTTGAGTTTAATATACAACGAAAGATAAAAATAAATTTGTAAATATAGTATTAACATATGTTAATATATATTATACATTATGATTATATAACTTTATATATTTTAGGAGGTAATTATTATGTCAAAAGTTATAGGTATTGATTTAGGTACAACTAATTCATGTGTTGCTGTAATTGAAAACGGTGAACCAGTAGTTATACCAAATGCAGAGGGAGGAAGAACAACTCCATCAATAGTTGCATTTTCAAAAAATGGTGAAAGACTAGTAGGTCAAGTAGCAAAAAGACAGGCTGTTACAAATCATGATAGAACTGTTATTTCAATAAAAAGAGATATGGGTACAGACAGAAAGGTAAAAATCGATGATAAAGAATATACACCACAAGAAATATCAGCAATGATATTACAAAAATTAAAATCAGATGCTGAAAATTATTTAGGACAAAAGGTAACTCAAGCAGTCATAACTGTTCCTGCATATTTTAGTGATTCACAAAGACAAGCAACAAAAGATGCTGGTAGAATAGCAGGACTTGATGTTTTAAGAATAATAAATGAGCCAACTGCTGCATCTTTAGCACATGGCTTTGATAAAGAAACAGATCAAAAAATAATGGTATATGATTTAGGTGGTGGTACATTTGATGTATCAATACTAGATATTGGTGATGGAGTATTTGAAGTTATGGCTACATCTGGTAATAATAGACTTGGAGGAGATGACTTTGATGATAGAATAATATCATATTTAGTAGCTGAATTTAAAAAAGATACAGGAATTGATTTAAGTTCAGATAATATGGCAATGCAAAGATTAAAAGAAGCTGCAGAAAAAGCTAAAATTGAACTTTCTGGAGTAATGCAAGCTCAAATTAATCTTCCGTTTATAACAGCTGATAGTACAGGACCAAAACATTTAGATGTTACACTTACAAGATCTAAATTTGAAGAATTAATTTCAGATTTAGTAGAATCAACAGTAGGACCTGTAAATCAAGCAATGAAAGATTCAGGACTTACATTTGATAAAATTGATAAAATATTACTTGTTGGTGGTTCTACAAGGGTACCACTAGTACAAGAAACAGTTAAAAAAATAACTGGTAAAGAACCATACAAAGGTATAAATCCAGATGAATGTGTTGCAATTGGTGCAGGAATACAAGGTGGTGTACTAACAGGTGAAGTAAAAGATTTAGTATTACTTGATGTAACACCATTATCACTTGGTATTGAAACATATGGTGGAGTATTTACAAAATTAATTGAAAGAAATACAACAATACCAACTAAAAAATCACAAATATTCTCAACAGCAGCAGATGGGCAAACATCAGTTGAAGTACATGTACTACAAGGTGAAAGAGAAATAGCATCATATAACAAAACATTAGGAAGATTTAGTTTAACAGGAATACCACCAGCTCCAAGAGGAGTACCACAAATTGAAGTTACATTTGATATAGATGCAAATGGTATAGTTCATGTTACTGCTAAAGATATGGCAACAAACAACGAACAAAAAATTGCTATTACAGCAAGTACAAACTTAACAGAGGATGAAATACAAAATGCTGTAAAAGAAGCAGAAACACATGCTGCAGAAGATAAAAAGAAAAAAGAAGAAGTTGAAGTAAGAAATAACGCTGATTCTATGGTGTATAACACAGAAAAAACATTAAAAGAATTAGAAGGTAAAATTTCAGAAGAAGAAAAATCTAAAGTAGAAGTAGAGGTAGAAAATGTTAAAAAAGCATTAGAAGGCACAGATACTGAAGCAATAAAAGCAGCAACTGAAAAATTAACTCAAGTATTCTATGAAATATCTTCAAAATTATATTCACAAGCACAAGCAGAAAACAAAGCAGAAGGTACACAAGAGGCTAATACTTCAGAAAATACAGATAATGTAGTACATGATGCAGATTACAAAGTAGAAGATGATAATAATAAATAAAAAGTTTAATATAATGTAATATAAGCGGGGTTTTCCCGCTTATATCCTAAATATGGGGGTAAAGTTTAAATGGCGGTATCAAAAGATTACTATGAAATGTTAGGAGTAAGTAAAACTGCTACAGAAGATGAAATAAAAAAAGCATATAGACGTCTAGCAAAACAGTATCATCCTGATGCTCATACAGGAGAAAAAGAGAAAAAAGATGCGGAGATGAAATTTAAAGAAATAAGCGAAGCATATTCGGTTCTTTCAGACAGTAATAAAAGAGCACAATATGATAGGTTTGGATCAAATTTTGAAAACGCTGGCTTTGGAGGCGGTGGTGCTTCAGGCTTCGGTGGATTTGATTTCTCTGGATTTAGTGGAGGAATAGATATTGATTTAGATGATATACTTGGAAGTGTATTTGGTGGCGGCTTTGGAGGCTTCAATAGCAATAAAAAAAGTGGACCTTCTAAAGGAGCAGATCTAAGATATAACATGACAATAAGCTTTGAAGAGGCAGCATTTGGAACCAAAAAAGAAATTAGTATATCAAGAAATGAAAAATGTGACACATGTCATGGTAGTGGAGCAAAACCTGGTACTAGTGCTGTAACTTGTGATAAATGTCATGGTACAGGTAAAATTCAAGTAGTTCAAAATACTATAATGGGTCAAATTTCAACTGTAAGAACATGTGATAAATGTGGAGGAGAAGGAAGAATAGTACCTAATCCATGTGATAAATGCTCTGGCAGGGGAACAGTCAAAAAAGTAAAAAAAATAGAGATAAATATACCATCAGGAATAGATAATGGGCAAGCAATTTCACTAAGAGGAGAAGGTGATGTTGGTAAAAAAGGAGGCCCTAATGGAGATTTATTTGTTGTTGTAAATATAGCACCTCATAAAATATTTAAAAGAAAAGGTTTTGATATTTACTTTGATATGAGTATACCATTTACAAAAGCAACACTTGGTGGAACTATATCCGTTCCTACACTTGAAGGTGATACCGACTTTGATATACCAGCTGGTACACAACCGGGAAGTAAATTTAAAATAAAGAACAAAGGTATCCCAAATATACGAGGAACATCAAGAGGAGATTTAGAATTTACTGTAAATGTAGAAATACCAAAAAAGCTTACTGATAAACAAAGAGAATTGCTTACGGAATTTGCAAATACAATGGGAGAAGAAGTAAATAAAAAAAGAGGATTTTTTTCAAGATAGATATTTGACATTTATGATATAATATAACAAATTATATTAGGAGGGCTTCATATGACTATTGAAGTTAAAATCCGGGAGACACTATTTAAACTCAGATTTTTAAATCCAACAATACGCTTTGAAAAAGATGTTGAGGCTGAATCCTTAGGAATATGTATTTTTTATTATACGGGTAATAACAAATCAATAATTCTTCCAGAAGGGTTCAAATTTGACAAAGATGAAACTGTTATTAAAGACAAGGATGGGTTTAAAGTAGCGTTATTAAAAAAGAAAGCAAGATAAAGCTTGCTTTCTTTTTGCATATTAATATATGTATAAATTTTTATATGTATAAAATCTAGTATTGTAAATATTTTAGGGTTAACTTCTTTAAAAGTACACAATTTTGTGATATAATTAGTCTATAAAAAATTAATGTAAATAATAATTATTATTACGGAGGTGTAAAAATGAGCAATATTAAATTTGATAATTTCTTATTTGAAATGAGAAATTTAAATTCAGGAGTTAAGTTTACAACGTGTGGTAAAAAAGATCTGAAAGGAGCATACATAGTTTATTGTGAAGTTAAGAGGGAAGATGTTAAGATACCAAATGGTTATTTATACTATGATGATGTGATAATGAATGAAAACACAAGTTTAAAGGTTATAATTATTTTCTCGAGATAATAGTAATTTTACTATTATCTTTTTTTATTTTATTTTTTATAATATTTACTTTTTGAATATATTATGATATAATTGAACAAACGTTCATATATTTTGTTTTTATAGCTATTGTAAAACAAATAATATAATGATATAATCTTAAAAAAAGGAGAGTTTATGGCTAAACGATTTATAGTAGATGATAAAGATATATTAAAAATAAAAGAAAATATATATAAAATAACTGGAGATGAAGTAAATCATATAAAAGTATTAAGATATAACGTAGGTGATGAAATATTAATAAATGATTTTTTATGTAAAATCATACAGATAACAAGACCTCATATTATAATCGAAGTTATTAGAAAAAGTGAAAAAAAGGGAGAATCTAATAAAAATATTACTTTTTTTCAAGCTGTTTTAAAGTCTGAAAAAATGGATATGGTATTTCAAAAACAGACGGAGCTTGGAATAAAGTACATGTCGCCATTTTTTTCAAATAATGTTGTTGTTAAAATAGATGAGAAAGATAGAATAAAAAAAATAAATAAATATTTAAAAATAGTAAATGAAGCATGTAAACAATGTGGAAGAACAGATAGCGTAAATATATATGATTTTTTAAGTTTTGATAAAATGATAGATAATTTATCACAGTTTTCATATGTATTTTTTGCATATGAAAAAGAAAGAGTTTCTTTCAAAGATAGATTTGATTCTATTAAAGATAACATAAATCCAGATGATACATTTGCTATAGTAGTTGGACCCGAGGGAGGTTTTGATATTAATGAGTCAAAGAGAATTTCAGAACTTAAAAATGTTATTACTATAGGACTTGGTGAGAGAATATTAAGAGCTGAAACTGCTGGAATATACATTACTTCAGTTTTAAATTATGAACTTGGCAATTAAAATTATATAGCTATTTATGTTGATTATTTATTAGATATCTAGTATAATAGGAAAAAGGGTGATTGTATGAAATTAATATCGTGGAATGTAAATGGAATAAGAGCGGCTGTAAATAAAGGATTTAATGATTTTTTTAAAAATATAGATGCTGATATTTTTTGCATTCAAGAAACAAAAATGCAAGAAGGACAGGCAGATGTAAGTTTTGATGGCTATTATTCATATTGGAATTATGCACTAAAGAAAGGCTATTCTGGTACAGCTATTTTTTCAAAAATAAAACCTTTAAATGTAACTTATGGACTGGGTATTTTAGAACATGATAATGAGGGTAGAATAATTACACTTGAATTTGATAATTTTTATCTTGTAAATATCTATACTCCTAATTCTAAAAGGGAACTTGAAAGACTAGATTATAGGGTGATATGGGAAAATGAAGTAAGGAAGTATTTACTTAGTTTAGATGATAAAAAACCAGTTATTATGTGTGGTGATTTAAATGTTGCACATAAAGAGATAGATTTAAAAAATCCAAAAACAAATAGGAGAAATGCTGGATTTACTGATGAAGAAAGAAATAAAATGACAGAACTTTTAAATACAAACTTTGTTGATTCATATAGATATTTATATCCTGATTTAATAGACAAATATACTTGGTGGTCATATATGGCAAATGCCAGAGCAAAAAATATAGGTTGGAGAATAGATTATTTTATTGTTTCAAAGAGTATTAAAGATAAGATAAACGATGCATATATATATCCAGAAATAATGGGTAGTGATCATTGTCCGATTGGACTTGATATATTCTAAGAAAGGAGAGTATATTATTATTTGTTATGATTGAAGATAGAATTATTGTGCCAGATTATGAAGAAGAACAAGATGTTGAATTAGAGGTTACATTGCGACCAAAAAATTTTTCTGAATATATAGGGCAAGAAAAAGTAAAAGAAAATTTAAAAATATATATTGAAGCAGCAAAAAATAGGAATGAACCATTAGATCATATTTTGTTATATGGTCCTCCAGGTCTTGGTAAAACAACTCTTGCTGGAATTATATCTAATGAAATGGGTTCTAGCATAAAGGTAACATCAGGACCTGCTATAGAAAAAGCAGGAGATTTAGCTGCTATTCTTACAAATATTCAAGAAAATGATGTGTTATTCATTGATGAGATACATAGGCTAAGAAAGTCTGTAGAAGAAGTGCTATATCCTGCACTTGAAGACTATAGATTAGATATAATTATTGGTAAGGGACCATCTGCAAGATCAATAGGAATAGATTTACCTAAGTTTACACTTGTGGGTGCAACAACAAAGGCAGGGGCAATATCATCTCCACTTAGAGATAGATTTGGAATAATTCATAGATTAGAGTTATATTCAAGTGAGGATTTAGCAGATATAATAAAAAGAAGTGCAAGTATTTTAAATATAGAGATTGATGAAGATGCAGCTCTTGAAATTGGTTCAAGATGTAGAGGAACACCAAGAATTGCAAATAGATTATTAAAAAGAGTAAGAGATTTTGCACAAGTTAAGGGATTAAATAAGATAGATTTTGAAACTACTAGGAATTCACTTAATAGACTAGAAATTGATGAAATAGGTCTTGATATGATTGATAGACAAATGTTAAATACAATAATTCAGAAATTTGCTGGAGGACCTGTTGGACTTGATACACTAGCTGCGGCAATAGGTGAAGATAAAGATACAATAGAAGATGTATATGAACCATATTTAATGCAGATAGGTTTTTTAACAAGAACTCCTAGAGGTAGAGCTGCAACTAAGCTTGCATATGAACATTTAGGTTTGGAGATGAAATAAATTTTGGAAAAGTTGTTAATGCACGTATGCTGTGCACCATGTTTTTCATATATAGAAAATGATATAACAAATAACGGGGTAAATATTAATGGAGAAAGAAAAAAAGTTGAAATGACAGCGTATTGGTCTAATCCTAATATTCATCCAAAGTTTGAATATGAAAGAAGAAAAGATACATTTGTATATTTTTGTAACTTAAAAAATATTAATTATATAATAAATGATAAATATGATATGGCAGAATTTGTAAAAGATGTTGTAGATAAAACAATGAATACATCGTTATTTAAAACAAGATGTGAGTATTGCTATTATACAAGATTAAAGGATGCTTTTATATATGCAAAAGATAATGGTTATAACTATGTAAGTACCACTCTTACAATAAGTCCATATCAGAATCATCAGATTATAACAGAGGTAGGAAAAAGACTTGAAAAAGAATATAATATAAAATTTTTGTATTTAGATTATAGAGAAAGCTATAGAAAAGGTCAACAACTAGCAAAGGACTTAGGATTATATAGACAAAAATATTGCGGTTGTGTACTTTCAATGGATAGTGGAAAGTGGGTATATTAATGGGAAAATATTCAAAATCAAAATTAAAGAAAAAACACTTAATACCAATATTAATTATAATATTAGTAATAATTCTTGCACTTGCTATTTCATATGTTTTAATTATAAATGTTAAAAACACTATAAATGTTTCAAAAGTAGATGATTCAGCAAAAAACGTAAGTGAGGATGTTGCTAAGAACTCTACACCGTTGATTATAAATAATTTGGTGGTAGGAGCTGTATATAACAATACATGGGTAAGTAGTGAAAAATATTATTTGAAATCTACGAATAAACAAGATATATCAATTGATATTTATCAAGAAGATGGAAAAGCTGGAAAATACACATTAAAAGATATAACTAAACAAAATGGTACTACAGCAGTATTTGTTACAACAGATAGACCAAATCAGTCAGATGAATACTTTGCTATTGCCACATCAGAAAATGAATTAGTATATTCTAAAGCAACAGAACTTAGTATAACAGATGAATATATAAAAGAGGCAAAAAAAGCTCTTTCAAAATATAGACTATTAAATTATACAATAAGTGTGAATGAAGCTTTCGGAGTTACAATAGATACAAATACTAAAGGAGTAATACTTTGTGTAACATCACAAAAAGCTAATTTTTTAGGAGTATATAGTGCTATCATATATGTAGATGACATGAACAAATCAAAAATATTAAAATATAGTTATATAAAAGATACAAAAAATGCATCATCATGGCCAATATATACTTTAAAATTTACAGCAGATCTAAATGGTGATTCAAAAAATGAAGTTATTATTCAAGAAACAAGCGAATTCAGTGCTAAATATAGTGTTTTAGAATATAGAGACAATAATTTTTATGAAGTTTTGTCAAATGAGTTTAAGCTATAATAATCACAAAAAAAATATATAATCATATAATACACCAGAAGACAAATGTTGGAGGTGTATTATTTATGTCTTTAGGACTAGCATTAAGTGGAGGAGGAGCAAAAGGAGCAGCACATATAGGAGTGCTACAAGCTTTAAAAGAAGAGGGTATAAATGTAGATTATATTTCAGGAACAAGTAGTGGTAGTATAGTTGCAACATTACATGCATGCGGATATAATCCATATAACATATTATATATATTTAATAATTATTGTAAATACATATCAGACTATGATAGAATGTTACCGATGAAATTAATAGGAATGATGTTTACTGGAAAATTGAAAATAAAAGGCTTTGTAAAAGGTGATAATTTAGAAAAATTATTAAAAAATTTCTGTGGACAAAAAAAGATATATAAAATAGAAGATATAACAGTGCCAATAGCAATACCAGCTGTTGATATAAATACAGGTGAAATAGTATATTATATGAACAGACAAATAAACGAACAAAGAAATAACATAGAAGAAAAGAAATTATACGATGATATTCCATCATATATGTATACTGGAGATATTGCAAGTATAGTTAGGGCAAGTTGTAGTGTGCCAGGTATTTTTATACCTAAAATACTTAATAAAAAATTACTTGTAGATGGTGGAATTAGAATAAATTCACCAATAAGTATTTTAAAAAGTATGGGTGCTACAAAGATTATATCTGTAAGTTTTGATGAAAATTTAAAAGAATACAATATGAATCCAAATATTATTGATATAACATTAAAAGCATTTAGTATTATGGGACATCAAGTAAATAAATGTGAGTTAGATGGAGCAGATTTAGTATTAAGACCAAGTATAAAAAATGTAACATTACTAGATACTAAAAAAACTAATTATTCAGCAACTCAAGGATATAATGAAACAAAGAAAAATATGGATAGGATAAAAGAAATACTAAATGAAAAATAAAGTTAAAATATAGCATAAATATACTAGAAGGTAGTATAGTACCTTCTAGTATATTTTAGTATGTATTTTTTTAAAAACACAAAAAACTATTGAAAAAAGATTTAGTATATGATAATATTTTGATAT
>CAZQJQ010000014.1:0-29988 GCA_964593045.1 uncultured Clostridiaceae bacterium | reverse complement strand
AAAATCAACAAAATTTTATAGTAAAATTGATACATATATAAAAACAGTAAAAAATGTTGAGATATAGGTTATTTTTAATAATCTGCACCCCAACATTTGACATTGAGCCATTTTTAATAATCTGCACCCCAACATTTGACATTGAGCCATTATGTTATTTTTGTTGTATAAGTTTTTCAAGTATTTGTACTGCATTTGCTGCTGCACCCTTTCTAATGTTATCAGCAACAACCCAAAGACTTAGTGAGTTTTTATTGCTATAATCTCTACGAATTCTACCAACATATACATTATCTGTGTTGTTTGATATACTGTTTATAGGATATATGTTGTTTTGTATATCATCAAGTAAGATGATTCCTTCTGCTTTTTTTAATTCTTTTTTTATATTTTCTATGTTAAATTCATTTTTAAGTTCAACATTTATACTTTCTGCATGAGAATTTAGAACTGGTACTCTTACACATGTTGCTGTTATGTCTATTGTATCATCGTTTAATATTTTTTTTGTTTCTTCTATCATTTTCATTTCTTCTTTGGTGTAACCGTTTTCCATAAATACATCTATTTGTGGTATACAATTGTTATATATTGAATATTGAAATTTGCATGGATTTCCACCATTTTGTGTTATATAGAAGTCTTCTATACCACTTTGACCTGCTCCTGATACTGCTTGATATGTAGAGTAGATAATTCTTTTTATGCCATATTTGTCATATAGTGGTTTTAATGCTACGACTGCTTGTATTGTCGAACAGTTTGGATTTGCTATTATATTATTATGATTATATACATCACTAAAATTAACTTCTGGGACTATTAATGGAACATCTTGAACCATTCTAAAAGCACTGCTATTATCTATTACTATAGTTCCGCTTTTTGCCGCAATTGGTGAATAAGTTTTGCTAATTTCACTACCTGCTGAAAATAACGCATAGTCAAAGTGGTTTTCTGTAAAACTAGTAGCTGTTAGTTCATTTACGATGTAATCTTTTTTCATATAATTTATTATTGTATTTTTTGAACGTTTAGATGCAAAAAGAGTATATTTATCTATTGGAAGATTTTTTTCTTCTAATACTTTTAAAAAAGTTTGGCCTACAAGACCTGTAGCACCAACTATTGCACAAGAAATCATAAAAAACACCTCAATAGAGTATATGTTTTTTATGATTTTTAATACTATATTTTTAATTAAATATTTTTATGGATTTACTAGATTGTATAATACTTCTGGGTTGTTTACAACATTAAAAACTGATAATGCGTAGTCTGCAAAATATATAGTTATTAAGATAAATGCAAGTCTTTTATATATTGTTTTTGGTAACAAGTTTACTATTTTTAAAATTATTGGTTGTAGTAAAAAAATATAGAATGTAGCAAAAAGTCCCCAACCAAATGCTATTGGAACTGTGGTATAGTTTAGTATTTCTAAAAATTGTCCATCATAATTCCACATTTCCATATTAAGAACATATTTAAGTATTAATCCTGATACCATTTCAAAAGTTCCAAGTATTACTGTGGAAGAGAAAAACACAAAGATAAGATTACTTTTGTTTTTTTTGGGAGCTCCGAATGCAATGTATAGTATAAGTCCACCAATTCCATATATTGTGCATATTGGACCATAACACATACCCCTATCCGATAAGTTTCCAGAGTATAAATATACATATGCGATTTCAACAAGCCAACCTAAAACTCCACATATTAAAAATATATAGATTGCATCTATTATGTTTATTTTACTTTTTTTGTATTTTACCATTTTTTCCATTATGATCACCTAACTTATCTATTCTTTTGTCATTTGGTAATTTTGATACTACAATGTTATTTAGGTAGTATAGTATACTATTTTTATTAAAATTGAATGAATATTTGTATGAAAATAGCATCTGTTTATATATTTTAAATTTTCTATTTATTTCGTTATTACCATATTTGTTGTCACCTAAAATTGGATGTCCGATACTTTTTAAATGCACCCTTATTTGATGTGTTCTTCCTGTGTGAAGCTTTATAGATAAAATAGCTATATTAGTTATTTTATCTTTTGATATTACTTCATATTCTGTTATTACTTCTTTTGAATCTTTGATTTCCTTGTTTACTATTTTAGAAAATCCAGTATTTTTAGGATCTTTTAGAATATATCCTTGTAGTATTGCACTATCTTTTTTGAAATTTGTATTTATTACATAAGCAATATATTCTTTTTGTATGTTTTTATTCTTTAGACCTTCTGTTATTTCTTTGTATGCATTATTATTTTTTGAGAAAATTATCAGTCCAGCAGTATTTCTATCTAGCCTGTGACATATTTGTATATTTTCAGTTTTCCTATCATTTTTAATTAAATTTAAAAATGTGGGTTCTTCTGATATATTATCTGTTTCATCATTTGATAATATACCACAAGGCTTGTATGCTACTATTATATTATTATCTTCATAAACATATTCAATATTATTTGGTATATTAAAAAGTATATTATCTGATATATATAACTCAAGTCTATCATTTTCTTTGATTTGCATATCTTTGTTTATCCTTTTGTTATTTAGGTGTATATCTTTGTTTCTTAATGCCTTATTTAAATATGCATATGATAGGCTTGGAAATTTTTCTTGTATATATTTTAATAAATATGTATCTTTATGTAAATTTTCGACAATTATTTCTCTCATATCTATATTATATATATAATTATCTTAAAAAGCAATAATTTTTGTTGATTTTTATACTTCTTTGAGATATAATTACTACGTTAAGATAATATTAATTTAAATAAAGGACGTGTGATGTATGATACAAGAATCATTAAAACAAATTGAATTAGATGCTATATCAAATATAGGGTTATGTGAAAATATAGATGGTTTAGAACAATTAAAAGTAAAATATCTAGGCAAAAAAGGTGAGATAACTAATATACTTAAATCTTTATCTAATTTATCACAAGAAGAAAGACCAGTTGTTGGTAGTTTAGCAAATGTTTTAAGGGAAAAAATTGAGATTTTAATTGAAGAAAAATATATCAAATTAAAAGATTTAGAAATTGAGAAAAAGATAACAAATGAAGTTATAGATATTTCAATATCAAAAAATAGCAATAAAATGTTTGGGCATAAACATCCTCTTAGTATTGTATTAGATGATATAAAAGAAATATTTATAGGAATGGGTTATTCTATAGCAGAAGGGCCTGATGTAGAATATGCATCACTTAATTTTGATGCATTAAATACTCCAAAAGATCATCCAGCAAGAGATTTACAAGATACTTTTTATATAACAGAAGATATAATTCTTAGGACACAAACATCTCCTGTTCAAGCAAGAACAATGTTAAAACAAAAACCTCCTATAAAGATAATAGCACCTGGTAGAGTGTATAGGTCGGATAGTGTAGATGCTACGCATTCACCTATGTTTCATCAAATAGAAGGGCTAGTTGTCGATAAAAATATAACTATGACAGACTTAAAAGGAACTTTAGAAATGTTCGCCAAAAAATATTTTGGAGAAAAGACAAAAATAAGGTTAAGACCACATCATTTTCCATTTACAGAACCTAGTTGTGAGGTAGATGTAAGTTGCTTTGTGTGTGGTGGAGAAGGCTGTAGAGTTTGTAAAAAAGAAGGCTGGATAGAGATACTTGGAGCAGGTATGGTTCACCCAAATGTTTTAAAGGCAGGCGGAATTGATTCAAGAGAATATAGTGGATTTGCTTTTGGACTTGGGGTTGAAAGAATTGCAATGACTAAATTTGGTATAAATGATTTAAGATATCTGTATGAAAATGATGTAAGATTTTTAAATCAGTTTTAGTAATAAGTGAGGTAGTACGATGAATGTATCATTAAATTGGTTAAAAGAATATGTTAATTTAGATGAGAGTATATCAGTAAAAGAAATAATAGATAGACTTACTATGACAGGAACAAAAGTGGAAAAAGTAGAAACTTTTGGTGTTAGAACAAAAAATGTGTATACTGCACGTGTTGAAAGTGTAAAAAAACATAGTGAAGATGAAAAATTATATATATTAGAATTAAATTTGGGAGATAAAGGTATATATAAAGCAGTAGCAAAAATACCTGATATAGAGGTTTCAGATATAGTTCCTGTTGCACTTCCTGGTGCCGTTGTTATAGGGAAAGAGATAAAAGTAGGAGAAGTAAAGGGAATAAAATCAGAGTGTATGGTTTGTCATATATTAGATTTAGGTTTAAGTCAAAAAGATTTTCCTTGGGTTAAGTCTTCTGGATTGATAGCTTTTCCAAAAGATGTAGAGATAGGTAAGGATATAAATGATATATTAGGACTTGGAGATAGTATAATTGAATTTGAGATTACTCCAAATAGGCCAGACTGTTTATCTGTTGAAGGAATAGCAAGAGAACTTGCAGTAACATTTAATACAGAATGTAAACCATTAGTTCAAGATATGAGTTTTAGCTATAACTGTGTTGATAAAGTTCAAAATCTAGGAGTAAAAGTAGAGAGTAGTAATTGCTTAAGATATATGTTAAGTGTAGTAGATAATATAACAGTGGGTCAGTTGCCATATGATATGCAAATAAAGCTTATAAAATCAGGAATAAGACCTATAAATAATATAGTAGATATTACTAATTATGTTATGCTAGAATTAGGGCAACCACTACATGCTTTTGACTATAATAAAATATCAGGTGAAAATATAATAATAAGGCAAGCAAAAAATAATGAAAATGTTGTAACTTTAGATGGTGTAGATAGAAAATTAGATGAAACGAATTTAGTAATAGCAGATGCAAATAAAGTTCTTGCTATAGCTGGAGTTATGGGAGCAGAATCTTCTGCAATAAGCGATTTAACGACTCAAGTTGCATTTGAAGCAGCTACCTTTGTCAGGGGAAGTGTAAGAAATACATCCAAAAAACTGATATTAAGAACAGATGCATCAGCAAAATATGAAAAAGGATTAGCTACTGAACTTGTTTTAAGAGCAATTAAAAGAGTGTTACAATATGTATCTAAAATATGTAATATTTACATAGAAGATAATCTTGTTGATGTATATTTAAATAAACAAGAAGAAATAAAAATATTACTTGATTATGATAAAATAAATAAAATAATAGGAGAGAATATATCAAAAGAATTTATAGATAAAACATTAAAAGATTTGCAATTTAAAATACAGGATGGTTATGTAATACCACCATATTATAGGCAAGATGTGGAATTAATAGAAGACTTAGCAGAAGAAATTGCAAGAATATACGGTTTTGATAAATTATATGCAACATTACCAGATACCTCTCTTACATTTGGTGGTAAAACTGATAAACAAAAAATGGAAGATGAAGTAAAAAATATTGCAATGGCAAATGGGTATAACGAAATATATACATACACATTTTTTAGTCAAGATTTACTAGATAGAATGATGGTGGAAAAAGACAGTAACCTAAGAAATTGTATTAAAATTTCAAATCCACTAACACAAGAATTTGAATATATGAGAACAACAGCAACACCATTAATGTTAGAAGCTTTAGAAAGAAATTATACTAAAAAAAACAATTCAGTTAAAATATTTGAACTTGGAAAAATATTTTTGAAACCTGAGAATATTTTAAAAAGAGAACTTCCAGAGGAAAAAGAAGTACTTACTCTTGGCGCATATGATGCTAACAAAGAATTTGATTTTTATGAATTTAAACATACAGTAGAAGATATACTTTCATATTTTGGAATACTTGATTTAGAGTATGATATTAACAGATGCACGGATAGAAAACTGTTTCATCCTGGAGTAAGTGCTAAAATAATACTAGATAATAACATTATAGCAACCTTTGGAAAGCTATCTCCAAAAGTACTACAAAACTATATATTACCAGAAAACACATATATAGCAGAGATAGATTTTGAGGTTATATCAAAATATGTTAATAGGGAAATGAAATATGTGGAACTTCCTAAGTTTCCTGCTGTAGAAAGAGATATTGCGTTTATAGTATCAAAAGATGTGCTTTCATATACTATTGAGAAAAATATAAAAAGTATCAGTAATATTATAGAAGAGGTAAAATTATTTGATGTATATGAAGGTAAACAAATAGAAGAAAACAAAAAAAGTGTCGCATATAGAATAAGACTTCGTTCTAGAGCAAAAACTCTAGAAGATACCGAAATAAATGAAATAATGCTTAATGTTAATGATATGTTAGAAAGAAAGTTTTCTGCAATATTTAGAAAATAACGGAGGTATAAAATGAATAAAAAAACTATTTCAATTATTTTATTTGTTGTGATTATTGGTATTGTTGGATTTATAGCAGAGTACAAATATTTTAAAAAACAAGATAATAATAAATTAAATAATGTAAATATATATGATTCAGATACCATTAAATTTAAAAACGAATATGAAGCTTTAAATTCTGTGCAAAATGATGATGGGACAAATAAATATATGTATATAGAAATACCAGAGGACAGTAACATAAAGTACATAGATGAAAATCAAGTCATAAACATATTAGAAGGCGGTACAGGAATAATATATTTTGGTATGCCTGAATGTCCATGGTGTAGAACAATGATTGTGCCATTGTTAGAAGAAGTAAATAAAAAAGGTGTTACTTTGTATTATTATAACCCAAAAGAAATAAGAAATTTAAATACAGAAGAATATCAAAAAATTGTAGAATATTTAAAGGATTATCTAAAAACTGATACCACAACCCAAAAAGAGTCAGATGCTGGTTTTGATGAAAGCAAAAAAAGATTATATATGCCAGATGTATATTTTATAAGAAATGGGAATGTTATATCAAGTCATTTTGCTACTGTGGATTCACAAGAAAATCCTAAAGTTCAGTTAAATGAAGAACAAATAAATGAATTAAAATCTATATATAATAATTTAATTAATAATTTGTATGATAACATATGTAATGATGAAGAAAATAGTAAATGTTAAAGATGTATAACAAATGCGAGAGAAAGAACCTAAAAATTTTTCTTGCATTTGTTTTTTGGCATATTTTCTAAACATATTAATATAATTTAGTATAAAATAGGAGGATAAAATGAATAGGTTAAAATATTATAGTATAAGTTTATTAATTACATATTTTATAGCACTTGTTTTTTTAATTATATCATCTGCAATATTTGCATATACTAGTATAAATGACAATTATTTGGATATATTTGTTTTTGGTATAATTGGAATATCTGCACTTGTGGGTTCTTTAATATTAAATAAAAAAATAAAAGAAAAAGGAATTTTAAATGGTATTATATTTGGATTTATATATATATTAATACTATATATTCTTACAATGCTTCTTTATAAAGGTTTTTTTATTTCAAATACAGTGCTTATGTATTTAGGTATATCAGTGCTTGCCAGTTGCCTTGGCGGAATAATTGGTGTTAATTTGTAATGGTGGTAAAATGAATTTTTTAAAAAATAAAAATGCAAGAAAATATATTCTTGCTTTTTTTACAGTAGTTATTTTAATTGTTACTTATGTATATATAAATTCTACTGGACTTGTATCGGTGTATAGTTTACAAGCAAAAGTTGAAGAACAAGTTGAAAATATGGATATTATTCTTGGTGGAGATATAGTAGGAATTAAATTGCTTGCTACTGGCGTTCTTGTAATGTCTATTGATAGGGATGATAATATAGACTTGAAAGTAGGAGATGTAATTCTAGAAGTAAATGATGAAAAAGTGGATACTGATACCAGATTATCAGAAATAGCAAAGATGAGTGGTGGTAATGATTTAAAATTGAAAGTATCTAGAGGTGAAGATTCTTTTTATACATATATTACTCCAATAAAAGAAGATTCTGATGAATATAAATTAGGACTTTGGGTAAAAGACAGTAGTGCAGGCATTGGCACAATTACATTTTATGATAAAAAAACAATGAAATTTGCAGCACTCGGACATGGAGTAACAGAAACAAAAGAAAACTATATTCTACCAATAGATTCTGGAGCAATTACAACTACTAAAGTTACAGGATTAAAAAAAGGAGAAAGTAGATCGCCAGGTGAATTAAAGGGAACTCTAACCAATGATTTAATAGGTCAAATATATGGAAATACAGACAAAGGTATATATGGTAAAATAGAAGTAGAGGACTATTTTTTAGATAAACAAAGTATTAAAATTATGAAAAAAACAGAAATAAAAGAAAATGCAGCACAAATTTATTGTACTCTAGACGATAATATAATACAAAGTTATGATATATATATAGAAAAGGTATTGCTTACATCTACAGGTAATAAAAATATGATTATAAAGATAACAGATGAAAGACTACTTGAAAAAACTGGTGGAATTGTTCAAGGAATGAGTGGCAGTCCTATAGTTCAAGATGGAAAATTAGTAGGAGCTGTAACACATGTGCTTCTTAATGATCCAACAAGAGGATATGGAGTTTTTATTGAAAATATGATAGATGATTTAAATAGTATAGAATAGTTTTTCCAAAAATTCCATAGTTCTTTTTTCTCCTTTTATACTTGTCAAAATACTTTTAATATGATATAATGACACCATAGTGTCGATATATCGGCAAAATTACAATAAAAGGAGAGATATATATGAAATGTATACTATTATGTGCAGGATATGCAACAAGATTATTCCCACTAACTGAGAATTTTCCAAAAGCATTATTAGAAGTAGGGGGAAGAGCAATACTTGACTATACATTAGATAAGGTTAATTCAATAGAAGCTATTGATCATATATATTTAGTTACAAATGCTAAATATACACCACACTTTGAAAAATGGGCAAGTGAAAAAAATAATATTAAACCTATAACTGTTATAAACGATAAAACAACAAACAATGATAATAGATTAGGTGCAATAGGAGATATGAAATATACTATTGATAGACAAAATATAGATGATGATATTTTGGTTTTAGCAACTGATAACTTATTTGATTTTAGTTTAAAAGATTTTTATGATTTTTATAACGAAAAACAAGCACCATGTGTATGTGTAAAAGAAGAAGAAGATATTGAACTTTTGAAAAGAGTTGGAGTTGCTAAACTTGATGAAGAGTCAAGAATAATAAATTTCGTTGAAAAACCAGAAAATCCAGAAAGTAAATATGCTGTATATGCAGAATATATATATCCAAGGAGTGTGTTACCATTAATTAATTTATACCTTGCTGAAGGTCATTCATCAGATGCTCCAGGAAATTTAGTAGCATATATGTATGCGAAGGTTCCAACATATGCATACTCATTTAAGGGAGATTGCTATGATGTGGGAACACATGATGCATTAAAACAAGTTAATGAATTATATAGTAATAAAAATAAATAGAAGGAATTAAGATGAATATTAGTAGAATTTCACGTAGATTAATTGTAGTATTATTTATAGCAAGTATATTTGTTTTAACAATAGCTAATGTTATGCTCATTTGTAATGATAGTTCAAATGAGTCTACTGTTTTTATAATAAGTAAATATATTTACCCAGTTATAGTGGCAGTGCTTACCCTAATATATACATATATAAAAGATAAAATGTATAAATTAAAAATAAATAGAAAAATTTCTCTTTTATATAGATATATATATATTATGGTAATAGTAATAGCAGCTAAAATATATGGTATTTTTACATCTAATGTTGAGTTATCAACAATAGAGAGTGTAATGTATATACTTATTTCATGCCTTATAGCAGTAAATATAAAAAAAATAATATTTAATGTATCAAAAAGCGATATATTATCTGTTTTAGCTGTAAATTTATATTCATTTATACCGATGGTAATAGCAGATAAAAATATATATTTGGTATCTATATTAATGACAATGTTATTTACTTTTGGATTATTATATATACAGAAATTAATAGATGAGTTAAAACAACAAAAAATAAAAAACAAAAAATATATAAAATATGCAGCAGTAGTAGCAGTTTGTTTCGGTTTTACAATAATATTAGGAATGAATATATATGCATATATTCCACTAATTATTTTGGTTTTTGTTATAACATATAATTTGGACAAGACTAATTTTAATTTTCCATCTAATTTTATTGACAAAGCAACTTCTGCACAAAAAGATATGATGTATAAAATAGAAAGAATTAGCATAAGTAAACTATTTGTATCTGTTAGTATAATGATAGCTATTACTGTAGTTATTCTTGTTGTTTCAAATTATTTGTTTTTGACTATAAATATAGATAACGGAGTATATAATGTAGTGAAAAATATGCAAAATTATGTGTATAGGTTAAGTTTATCATCATATAACTTCAGTATAACAAGTATATATGATAATATTAATATACTACTTAATACATCAAACATGTTTTATATGTTTGGCTTTTTGTACATAATAATCGTTGAAATTTTAACAATGATATTGAAGAGAAGATATGATACAAAGTCAACAATAATAAAAATATTGTTTATGTCATTTGCTTTAATGTATCTTATTTCTTTTACCAATATTTATTTATATCAAAACATTTTTACAGCACTTATAGTTGTAATATCAATAGTTAATACTTCTAATATATATTTAAATAGAGAAGAAAGAATAAAACTATTAAATGCATAAAAGGAAGGTGATTAAAAGTGACATATTATTCAGATGATTTAATTGAAGAAGTAATATCTCAAAATGATATTGTTGAAGTAATATCTGAATATGTCACTTTAAAAAAAAGGGGCAGAAACTTTATAGGTTTATGCCCCTTTCATAGAGAAAAAACACCTTCTTTTACAGTATCACAAGACAAACAAATATTTAAATGCTTTGGTTGTTCAGAAGGTGGAAATGTTATTTCTTTCATTATGAAAATAGAGAATTTAGAATTTTTTGATAGTGTTGAACTACTTGCAAATAGGGCACATATTGACTTATCAAAATATATGACTAAGTCTTCTTTTAAAAAAGGTGAAAATCAAAATATAAATATAGATAGAAAAGAGACTTTATATAATTTAAATAAAGAGGCGGCAAAATATTTTCATGATATGTTAAATGAGGAATTACTAAAGACATCAAGTGTTGTAAAAGAATATGTAAAAAAAAGAAAATTAGATTCTAATATACTTACAAAATTTGGAATAGGGTTTTCTAATGAAAAAATACCACTATATGATTATTTAATTCAAAAAGGATATAGTAAAGAAGATATAATTTATTCAGGAATAATAGTAGAAACTGAAAAAGGAAGATTATATAATAGATTTTCTAATCGTCTAATATTCCCTATATTTGACATACGAGACAGAGTAATAGGGTTTGGAGGAAGGGTGCTTGATGATTCATTACCTAAATATGTAAATTCTCCAGAAAATGAAATATATTCTAAAGGCAGACATCTATATTCACTTAATTTTGCAAAAAAGCAAAAAACTGATAGTGTCATAATTGTAGAAGGATATATGGATGCAATATCATTGCATAAAAATGGATTTTCTAATGTAGTAGCTTCGCTTGGTACAGCTCTTACTGAAAATCAAGCAAGACTTCTTAAAAAATATACTGATCTTGTTATAATAGGATATGATCAAGATTCGGCTGGACAAGATGCAACACTTAGGGGCCTTGACATACTATCTGATAAAGGATTGAATGTAAAAGTCTTAAAATTAGATAGAGAAGATGTAAAAGATCCTGATGAGTATATAAATAAATATGGAGAAGAAAGATTTAAAAAATGTATAAATAATAGTATATCACTAGTTGAATTTAAAATTTCAAAGTATGAGAATGAATTAAAAAATGATGATATAACATCTAAAATAAACTTTTTAAATAAAAGTGCAAATATACTTGCAAAAATTGAGAATAATATAGAAAGAGATGTATATATAACTACGGTGGCAGACAAATACAAAATAAGTAGGGCAGCTATAATAAATGAGATAGATAAAATACTTAAAAAGAATCAAGAAAAGTTTGATTTTAAAGTTAATATTGAAGATATAAATAAAAAAATGCATATGGGTACTAATGTGAAAAAAAGGCAGGAACAATATATTATTGCACTTATTCTTTCAAAGGATAAAAAAATACAAGAAAAAATATTTAGTGATATAAAGCCAGAATATATTGATGATGAAAACGTACGTAAAGTATATGTGACATTAATTGAATTAATGAAAAATTATGATATAAATAAAATTGATATAATATCTAAAATAAAAGACAACAATGTAACAAAAGAAATAACTGATATAATGTATCTAGATGTATCTGACAAAAAAGAAAAATTGTTAAATGATATTATAAAAGCAAAGAAAAAAAATGGACTTTTAATTAGAAGACAACAAATTTTAGCAAGAATTAGCGAAAATATTTCAAAAGATGAACAAGAAGTATTGCAATTTGAACTAAATCAGATTATACTAGAATTATCAAAATTAAAATAATATTTAAATGGAGGATTTTTAAATATGAAAAAAGAAAAAAAAGAAATTGAAGAAACAAAAAAATCAAGTGATGAAAATGTTGTAAAAAAGTCTACAAATCCAAAAGCTAAAAAAGATGTAGACAAGGTGGTTTTGGACAAAGAAATTGTAAAAACTCCTTCTAAAAATAATGAGACAGAAGAAGTAAAAGAAGTACAGAATGAAACAAAGGGAAAAAATAAAAAGACAAAAGTAGAGCCAGCAAAACAGAAAGTAGAAGATGAAAAAATAAAAGAGTTTGTGAAAAAATCTGTAAGTAAAAATAAAGTTACATATAAAGATGTAGTTGATTTTCTAGATGAAAATAAGTTAGAGCCTGAACAAGTAGCTAAATTATATGATGAACTTCAAGAGGTAAATTTAGAAATAATTACAGAGGAAGAAAAAGAACATAAAGTATCAGATGTTATAGAAGATGATGACATGCTTAGTGAAGATGTTCCTGCATCTGATATCGATGTAACAATTGATAAAATAACAGATGAAGGTAATAGTAGGGTATCAGAACTTGATATAGAACCTAATCTAGAAGATTTAAGTGAAATAGAAAAAGATATACTTTTTGAAGATGTTAAAGATTTATCTTTTGTTGAAAATTTAAATGTAGATGATCCTGTTAAAATGTTTTTAAAAGAAATAGGAAAAGTAAAACTTCTTACATTTGAAGAGGAAAATGAACTTGCTGAAAGAATGGTAAATGGAGATAAAGAGGCAAAAAAGGAATTAATAGAATGTAATTTAAGACTAGTTGTAAGTATTGCAAAAAGATATATAGGAAGAGGAATGCATCTACTTGACTTAATACAAGAAGGTAACCTTGGTCTTATAAAAGCAGTGGATAAATACGACCAATCTAGAGGATATAAATTTAGTACTTATGCTACTTGGTGGATAAGGCAGGCTATAACAAGAGCAATTGCAGATCAAGCAAGGACTATTAGAATACCTGTGCATATGGTGGAAACAATAAATAAATTAATAAGAACATCAAGACATTTACTTCAAGTATTAGGTAGAGAACCAACTCCAGAAGAAATAGCAGAAGAAATAGAAATGCCAGTAGATAAAGTAAGAGAAATATTAAAAGTGGCTCAGGAACCGATATCACTAGAAACTCCCGTAGGAGAAGAAGAAGAAAGTAGTCTTGGTAATTTTATACCAGATGAAGATGCACCATCACCTTCGGAGCAAGCTGCTGATTCTTTATTAAAAGAGTATATAGAAGATGTAATGACAACTCTTACACCAAGAGAAGCTAAAGTATTAAAACTTAGATTTGGATTAGAAGATGGAAGAATGAAAACATTAGAGGAAGTAGGAAAAGAATTCTCAGTAACAAGAGAAAGAATAAGACAAATAGAAGCAAAGGCTCTAAGAAAATTAAAACATCCAAGTAGAAGTAAAAAATTAAAAGATTTTATGAATACAGAAATGTAGAAATAATATATATAAGGGGAGATATAAAATGAATGAGGAGACTACTAATGATTCAACAGATGTAGTAAAATACGCAGGATTTTGGAAAAGATTTTTTGCATATTTTATTGATGGTTTTGTGTTATGTGCAATAGGATTTGTACTTGGTTTTGTAGTTGCAATAATTCATATTGATATATCTGATAGAGCAACACAATTAATCGATATTATCATTTCTTGGCTATACTTTGCTGGTATGGAGAGTTCGCTTAGCCAAGCTACTCTGGGTAAAAGAGCAATTGGTATAAAAGTTACAGATATGGATGGGGAAAGAATTACATTTTTAAGAGCGACAGGAAGATATTTTGCTAAAATAATATCTGGGACTATACTTTTAATAGGTTATATAATGGCAGCATTTACAGACAAGAAACAAGCCTTACATGATATTATAGCTTCTACTCTTGTTGTAGTAAAAAAATAGATATATCATCTAAAAGATAAAAATTAAGTTAAAAATCAACATATTGTTTTGAATATAGCATAATATGTTGATTTTTTTTGCTTTTTGTAATATAATTCAATATATATTTTTATGAGGTAGGATATGCAATTAAAAAAGATAGAATTACAAGGATTTAAATCATTTGTTGATAAAACAGTTATAGAATTTTTGGATGGGGTTACAACAATAGTTGGACCAAATGGAAGTGGAAAAAGTAATATTTCCGATGCAATAAGATGGGTACTCGGAGAACAAAGTGTAAAATCACTTCGAGGTTCAAAAATGGAGGATGTTATATTTGCAGGAACTGTAAATAGAAAAAAGGTTGGTTTTGCTGAAGCAAGTATATATTTTGATAATACTGATAAAACGCTACCAGTAGAATATAAAGAAGTTGTTGTTACAAGAAGGGTATATAGAACTGGTGAAAGCGGATACTATATTAATAATTCAGAATGTAGATTAAAAGATGTTCAAGAACTATTTATGGATACAGGTATAGGCAAAGATGGATATAGTATAATAGGTCAAGGTAAGATTGATGAAATATTATCAAATAAATCTGAAGAAAGAAGAGCAATATTTGAAGAGGCTTCTGGAATTGTGAAATATAGGACAAGAAAAGAAGAGGCAACAAGAAAATTATCAAATACGGATATAAATTTATCTAGAGTAAATGATATTTTAGTAGAGATTGAAAACGTAATAGGAACGCTTGAAAAAAAATCAGAAGTTGCTAAAAAATATTTGACACTTAAAGAAGAATTAAAAAAAGTTGAAGTAAAACAATTTTTACAAAATTTAAAAAACAGTGCTGAAAATTTAGCAAAATTAGATAGTATAATTGAAACATATGAAAATAATCAGAAATTAGAAGAGCAAAATGCATTAGAACTTGAAAAAGCAAAAATAAATTTAAAAGAGAGATTAGACCAAGTTTTATTTGATATTGAGCAAACTCAAAGTAAATATTATGAGATGGAAAATGAGCTAGAAAAAACTAATTCTAAAATAGATATAGCAAATGAAAAAATATCAAATGCAAAAGTAAATACAGAAAGACTTATTATAGAGATAGAAAAAGATAAAGAAAATATTATACTTTTAAAACAAGAGATATTAAAAAAGAAAGAAAAGCAAGAATCTCTTGGAGAAAACAAAGTTAAATTTGAAATTGAGTTAAAAGAAAAAACAGAAGAATTAAATGCTATTTTATCTAATATGGATGAAAACGAACTACAAAAAGAAGAAGTAAAAAAACAAATAGAAGCATTGATAGAAGAAAAAAATGCTAAAAAGTTAGAAATTAGTGCTACACATTCAACTATTGCTGCTAATGAAAAACAAATAACTTCCCTTATTAGTGATGCTGATAAAATAGTATACGAAAAAGATAGTTTACTTGCACAAAAAGATGATATTTATTCTAATTTAAGCGGTAAAAATAATATATTAAAAGATATAGAAAACAAGTTAAATACTTCTAAAAATAACATTGATAAATTAAATAATAGAAAAAACGAAATAGAATCTAATGAAAACAAACTAAATCAAGAATTAATTACTAGCAAATCAAAATATAACTATTTATTAAATTTAGAAAACGAAAATGAAGGATATTATAAAAGTGTAAAATCTGTACTTGAATATGCAAAGAAAAATAAAATAGATACAATATATGGAACTCTTGCTAGTGTCATATCAACAAATGAAAAATACGAATATGCAATAGAAATAGCACTTGGTGGGTATCTTCAGAATATTGTTGTAGAAAATGATAGTGCTGCTAAAAAAATGGTGGAATATTTAAAAGCATCTTCATCAGGAAGAGCTACATTTTTACCATTAAACAGTATTAAAAAATATGATGTAGATAATGGTAACAAATATAGAGCAATAAAAGGTTTTATTGGAATGGCAATAGATCTTGTAAATTATAATAAAAAGTTTGAAAAAGCGGCTGTTTTAGCCTTGAACAATACTATAATTGTTGAAAATATAGATGATGCCATAGCTTTATCAAAAACTGCTAAAACAAGTAAAATAGTAACTTTATCTGGTGAGTTAATATCACAAACAGGGAGTATTACAGGTGGTCAAACTTTAAGTAAAACAGCTGGACTTATAGGAAGAAAAGAAAAAATTGAAAAAATAAAAGAAGCAATAGAAGAAAAGCAAAAAGAATATGATAAATTAATTAGTGAAAAATCTAAAGTTATAGATGATATAAAGAGTATAACCGAAGAATATGGAAAAATTAAGACAAATTATGATGAATTAAATATTGAAGTAGCTAAGCTTAATGAAAATTATAAAAATATACAAAATCATATTGATAAATATGAAGAAACAAAAAAGACAAGAGAAGAAACAAGAGACAGATTAAGTAAAGAAATATTAGATTTAAATGATAAACTATCTTCAATAAATACTGATATATTGATTATAGAACATAAAGTAGAAGAAAGACAGATTGTTGTAGATGAATATACAAGGTTTAATAAAGAAAAAGAACAAAATATTAATTTCTTAAATGAAGATATAGTTAATCTAAAAATTTCATTATCTTCTTTTGATGAAAGCGTATCAGCAATAAAAGAAATGACTGATAAAATAAATAATGACATACAAAATTTTGAAATAAGTATAGAAAAAAAAGAAACTCAAATCAACGAATATAATGAAGATATTAAAAATAATCAAGAAATAATTAAATTGTCACAAGAAGATATTTTAAAATTAAAAGATTTTAAAACAGAATATCAAAATATATCTGAAAAATTAAGGAAAGATAACGCAGAATGCATAAGTAAGCAAGATATATTAGAAATCAAGATGTTAGAATGTATTAGAAAAATTGATAAAATAAAAGAAGAAAAATCAAAGATAGAAAATAAAAAAGTAAAATATGATATAGAAATAGAAAATTATAAAAATGCAATGTGGAATGACTATGAACTTACAGTTTCTAGTGCAAAACAGTATATGGAATCTCTTCCGATTGATGAATGTGAAGATGAAAAGACTGTTTCAAAAAAGGTAGAAGATTTTAGAAAAAAAATAAAAGATTTAGGAGATGTAGATGTAAATTCAATAGAAGAATACAAATCGACAAAAGAAAGATATGATTTTATAATTTCTCAAAAAACAGATTTAGAAGAAACTAAGAAAAAATTGGAAAACTTAATCTCAAATATGACAAATATAATGAAACAGCAATTTGTAAGTCAGTTTAAAATAATAAATGAGAATTTTAATAAATCATTTAAAGAGTTGTTTGGTGGAGGAAAAGCCGAATTGAAACTTAGTGATGAGACAAATGTATTAGAAAGCGGTATTGAAATAGAAGTACAGCCTCCAGGTAAAAAACTACAAAGTATGATGTTACTTTCTGGTGGAGAAAGAGCTCTTACTGCAATTTCATTATTATTTGCAATACTTCAAATAAAAGCACCACCATTTTGTGTGCTTGATGAAATAGAAGCAGCTCTTGATGACGTTAATGTACAAAGATTTGCAGACTACATAAAAAAATATTCTAAAAAATCACAGTTTGTCGTTATCACTCATAGAAAAGGAACAATGGAAGTTGCCTCTTCTGTATATGGAGTTACAATGCAAGAATATGGTGTATCTAAGATAATATCAATGAAAATGAGATAAAAGAGTTGGGGTAAAACGCCCCAACTCTTTTTGCTCTTTTATTTACTAAATCATATATTTTTTATTTTTTGTTTTATTTCTTTTTAGAATCATTAAAAAGCTCAGCTGTTGCACCTATAGCACCCATTGCTTTTGAAGCATCAAAAGGAATAAATACCTTGTTTGCAGAACCTTGAGAAACTTTTTCTAAAGCCTCTAAAGATTTTAAAGCTACAAGATTTTGATCTGGCTTTGCAGTCATAATTGCTGAATATACAAGTTCAACTTCTTTGGCTTTAGCATCAGCAACTTTTTTAATTGCATCTGCAGTACCTTCAGCTTCTAATATTTTTGCTTCTCTATTTCCTTGTGCTCTTCTTATACTTGATTCTCTTTCTGCTTCAGCTTCTAATATTGTAGCTTGTTTTTTACCTTCAGCAAGAGTTATATCTGATTGTCTTTTACCTTCAGCTTCTAGTATAAGAGCTCTTTTTGTCCTTTCAGCATTCATTTGTTTTTCCATTGCATCTCTTATATCAACAGGTGGTTTAATATCTTTAATTTCAACTCTATCTACTTTACAACCCCATCTATCTGTTGCTTCATCTAATACTTCTCTTAATTGAATATTTATAGCATCTCTTGAACTAAATGTACTATCCAAGTCCATTTTACCAACAATATCACGTATTGTAGTCACAGCAAGATAGCCAATACCTTTTTGTAAACTTTCAATTTCATATACTGCTTTTACAGGATCTATGATTTGATAGAAAACTACAGTGTCTATAGTTATTGTAACGTTATCTTTAGTTATAACACCTTGAGGTGGTACATCCATTGTTTGTTGTTTTAAACTAACAACTGCTCTTACTCTATCAACAAAAGGAAGTATAATATTAAGACCAGCTTCAGCAGTTGAATGATATTTACCAAAACGTTCAATTATATATACTTCAGATTGTCTAACAACCTTGATAGATAAAATCGCTATAATAGCAAAAATTATAATTAATATAATAAAAAATAATTCCATAAAAATCCTCCTAAACTTTTTTAACTTTAAGTTTTACACCATCTATTGAATCAACTAAAACTGTTGCTCCTTCTTCGATGATTTCATCATCTAGTGATACGGCAGACCATACTTCACCAGAGACTTTAACTTGACCTTCATTGTTTAAATTGTCTATTTTTTTAATAACAATACCATTTTTACCAATTGCAGATTTGTTATTCATAGATACATCTTTAGTTTTAAATATTTTCTTAGTTAATGGCTTAGTAAATACTATAAGAAGTATTGATGTTATAGCGAAAGCAGCAAATTGTATTTCAAAACCTAGTCCTAATACATTAAGTATGAACGCTATAAATGCAGCAACTCCAAACCAAAAGAATAAAAATGAAATTGTAAATACTTCAATGATAAAGAAAATGCCACATGCTATAAGCCACATTGCCCATGTTTCCATGTATATACCTCCTTTCATAAATTGGTACAACAATATAATATAATTATACTATAGTTTATCTAAAAAATAAATAAAAAATATAAAAATTATTAAAAACATGATAAAAATAGTGATAAATATTGACAAAAGAAATAAAAAATAGTATAATTATGTTAAGCTAAACATTGAAAAAGTACATAATTATGTGCAAAAGAAAGGATTTTTATTTATGAAAAAGCTGATTTTCCCTTGGGCAGTCGTTATTGTAACGACGTTTCTAGTACTATCACACGCGTTTGAAGCCTATTATTTATTATTAATATATGGCTTCAATGATCAGTCTGATTTGGAAGTATATAAGATGTTGTTTTTCATTCCAGTATGGATTGCCTCGATTATATACTTGGATTTTTGCCAATCGGAATACAGAAAACAAATTAGAATGATTGCTCTTCAAAAGAGAAAAAAAGCAAAAGAGCAAGAAGAGAAGATGGAAGAAGCTAGGCTTAAAGACATAATGAGAGCAAGAAAATTCATCTGATAATTTAGTACCTACGAATTAAAATTCGTGGGTATTTTTTATATAAATTTTGTAATATAACATTATTTTATATGCGTACATATATATTTTATAAAATAAAACTAAAAAAAGTGCTAAATGGACATATAAAAAAAATGTATTTTTATTGAATATTTTAAAATAATATGCTAAAATATTTGTGTAGTTAGTTTATACTAACAAGATGGAGGTAATTTTATGGGATTTATAAAAGCATTTACAGGTGCATTAGGTGGTACTTTCGCAGATCAATGGAAAGATTACTTATTACCTAGACCTGACGTTACAGCTACTACTGCAATTTTTGAAGCAGTTCCTCAAGGAACTAATGCAGGTAGAGGTGAAAATACAAAAGGGTCAAACAATATAATATCTAATGGAAGTAAAATAATAGTTCCAGAAAATACGGCGTTAATTACAATGCAAGATGGGGCTATTACAGGATGTATTGTAGAGCCAGGTGGATATATATTCTCTTCAACTGATCCTAATTCTAGATCATTTTTTGGTGGAGATTCAATTATTGGTTCTACATTATCTACTACATGGCAACGTTTTAAATTTGGTGGACAACCAGGATCTCAACAACTTGCATTTTATGTTAATTTAAAGGAAATACCAAATAATCGTTTTGGAACACAATCTGAAATTTATTGGGATGATGCATATTTAGGTGCACAAGTAGGAGCTCTAACAAGAGGTACATATACATTAAAAATTGAAGATCCAATACTTTTTGTTAAAAACTTTGTGCCTGCAATGTACTTACAACCAGGTTCTAAATTATTTGATTTAGCTGACATGGAAAATGCTGCTGCTAATCAGTTGTTTAATGAAGTAGTAGGAAGTTTATCTGCAGCCTTTGCAAATTATACAAATGATCCTAGTAAAGGAAATAGAATAGCAAAAATACAAGCTGATTCTATTGGCTTTGCAGCATCTTTAACTTATGCTGTAGAAGAAGCTTATCAATGGAAAACTTCTCGTGGTATAGTAATTGAAAAAGTTGCAATCCAAGCAATTGAATATGATGAAGATACTAAAAAACTATTAAGCGATGTAAAAAAAGCAGATGCTTTATCTGGAGCTCGTGGAAATTCATTTATGCAACAGTCAGTGGCTCGCGGAATGCAATCTGCAGGTGAGAATGGTGGAGCAACAGGTATGGCTTTTATGGGTATGGGAATGAATGCATCTACTCAAGTAGCTGCAGGTGTAGCTCAAAACGAACAAACACCACAAGCACAAATAATTTCACAAGGTACAGCAACAGAAAAAGAAGAACAAACAGATACCACAAAAAACACTGATGATCCATATGATAGATTAATTAAACTTAAAAAATTATTAGATGCAAATGTTATATCTCAAGAGGAATTTGATAAAGAAAAATCTAAATTATTAGGTGAGTAATATGGAGCTAGAACAAGAGACTAAAGAAGTACAAGAAGATGAAATAAAGATTGTAAAAACTGATACTGATACACTAGATGGACAAAATAAATGTCCAAAATGTGGTTCAACGGATATATCTTTAGATATTTCAAATTCTAAATTAAGATGTAATTATTGTAGATATGAGTTTGATGCTAAAAAATTAGAGGGTATGGAAGAGGATATTTCTCATTTAAGTGGTATGATAATTGGTTCTGGAGTTCAAGATATAGCTGATAATGATAAAAACATAATGACTTTAAAATGTACAAGCTGTGGGGCTGAGGTAGTAATTGATACAAATGAGGCAACTCAAGCAAGATGTCACTGGTGTAGGAATACATTATCTATTAATCAGCAAATACCAAATGGTGCAATACCAGATATGGTGCTACCTTTTAAAATAAAAAAAGAAGAGGCACAAGCAGAAATAGATAAGTTTATAAAAAAAAGAAAATTTTATGCAAATACAACATTTAAAAGAGAATTTAATAGTTCAAATGTGATGGGGGTATATTTACCATACATGCTAATTGATGTAAATTCTCATGCAAAATTTGCAGGACAAGCTGAAATTGAAACTAGAAGATATAATGTGGGTTCGCGTGACGATAAAGAGATTAGGTATGATGCAGATGTATATGATGTAGAACGTGAATTTGATATGATAGTTGAGGATTTAACAGTTGAATCTAATACTGAAAAATTAGATTTTAAAAATAAAGATAAAACAAATAATATAATTAATTCAATTATGCCTTTTGATACAGAAAATTGTGTAAAATGGGATGCAAACTTTTTAAGAGGCTTTACATCTCAAAAGCGTGATGCAAATATTGACAATTTAGAAAACAGAGTAAAAGATCAAATAGAAGATATTGCAAGATATAATTGTAATTCAACAATTAGACAATATGATAGAGGAGCTAAATGGACTACTCAAGAAGTAGATATTAAAGGTGAACAATGGAATAGTGCATATTTACCAGTTTGGTTATACAGTTATAAACAAAAAGTAAATAATAAAGAAAGTATACTACATTACGTTGCTGTAAACGCAAGGACCAAAGAGACAATGGGCAGTGTTCCTCTTAATAAATTAAAGTTGTTTTTAGTATCAGCTTTTATAGAAATTATTGGATTTATATTATTTATCTTAACCTCAATGTCTGCTAGTACTTCTTCAGATAATGATAGTGAAAATATGGGTTTTATGTTTTTAATGGCTGGATTTGTATACTATGGTATTCTTTATGCAAAATATAGAAATAATAGAGCAAGACACTTTCATGAAAAAGAGACTAAATCTAATATTTCTAACGTAGCTAAAAAAGATAGCTTTGTTAAAAAATTAAAAGGTTTAAAAAGCTGTCAAATAGATGGTGCAAATAACAGATTTGTAAATGGAGGCTTAAATATTTCAACAGGAAGATATAAGTTTTAAATTAATAAATATGGTCATTATATATTGTGTAGTGACCATATATTTATATATATGAATAGCTAAAATTATGTAAATATATTCACTTAAATTTCCATATGTTTTTCTAAAATTCATGGATATTCCTTTATTTATATAAATTTTGTAATATGTTTGACATATAATATAATATATGATAAAATAATGTCTAGTAAGAGGGATAATTTTAATATTTGACAAATAATCTCATGTGTGATATAATAATCCGGTCTTAAAGGAAGGTGTAAAATTTATTTATGGAAAAAAGAAGTGTATGGGGTACACTTAGATTCATTTTTGTAACTGTTGTTTTAATGGTACTTGTATTTAGTGCTGTTGCTGTAACAATAATGAATGTGTATAAACCTGCTTTAAAAGTAAATATAGGAGACAGCTTTATTGGATACTTTTCAGACAAACAACAATTTGATGAAGTATATGCAACTTTAGTTGCTGAAAAAGAACAAGCTAGTTCAAGTGTAAAAGTATATTTAGATGTAGATCCTGTTTTTCAGGAATGTTATATAAGAAGTCAGTTATATGAAGATCAGAATGTATATACTAATTTAAGAGCAGAGATAAAAACAGAATATACTATATATAACGTAGCAGTTAATAATGAAACACAAATGACTTTCTGTACAGAAGATGAAGCAAATAAATATGTAGAAAGTTTGAAAAGCGAAGTTTCTAGTTTAAATGTTGCTGTTTGTGAACAAAAAGTAAGTGAACTTGGAGAAACAACTTCAATCGAAAGAGCAGATAGTATATTAAAAGATATAGTAAGTAGAAATAAACCGGTCACTACAACATATCAAAAAGCTACATCTACTAATGCAACAGTATCTCAAGAGACTGCATTGGTTGCAGCAGCACAAGGTGGAATTTGGCCTACTACTGCACACTATATATCTTCAAGATATGGATGGAGATCAGAAGGATTTCATACTGGAACTGATATAGCAGGAAAAGCAGGAGATCCAATATATGCATATAAATCAGGGCTTGTAACATTTTCAGGTTGGAATTCAAATGGATATGGCTATTTAATAAAAATTGATCATGGTAATGGAGTTTCTACTTGGTATGCACATTGTAGTAAGTTATATGTTACAGCTGGTGAAACAGTAAATCAGGGAGATACAATAGCAGCAATGGGTTCTACTGGATATTCAACAGGTAATCATTTACATTTTGAAGTAAGAATAAATGGAAGTTCAGTTGATTCATATCCATATATTGCTGGAAAATAATTGATATATATGATTTTTATCATTTATATATACCTATTACTCAGAATTAACATGCCTCGTGTGATTTCTTGGTTTTAGGAGTTTAGAGAAAAAGGAGGATTTTAAAATGACTAAAGAAAGAAAAGCAGAAATTTTATCAACATATGCTAGAAAAGAAAAAGATACTGGTTCTGCAGAAGTTCAAATTGCTCTTTTAACAGAAAGAATAAATGAACTTACTGAACATTTAAAAATTCATAAAAAAGACGATCATTCAAGAAGAGGTCTATTTATGATGGTTGGTAAAAGAAGAAGATTATTAAAGTATCTAGAATCTAGAGATATAGAAAGATATAGAGAAATAATAAGTAAATTAAAAATAAGAAAATAATTAATAAAGAGATATGGTTTTTCTGTATCTCTTTATTTTTCTGTTGACAAATTATTTTTTTTGGTGTATAATAGTCAAAGAAAGTCAAAGTTAAATTAAGGAGGAAATATGAATTTATCCAATATAATAGAAGCATATATTAAAGAAATTTTAGGAGATGATAGTTATGTAGAGTTAAAAAGAAATGATATAGCTACACATTTTAATTGTGTTCCATCTCAAATTAATTATGTTATAGCAACAAGGTTTGTTCCTGAACTTGGTTTTTATGTAGAGAGTAGAAGAGGTGGAGGAGGCTATATAAAAATAAACAGGGTAAATGTTGATAAAAATGAGTATATTATGCAGATTTTTGAAAAGATGGGTAGTAAATTGTCACAAAGTGTCGCATATATTTATCTTGAAAATCTTTTAAGTTATAATATATTAGATGAAAATACTATCAATATTATAAAAGTGGCTGTATCAGATAAGACACTAGCAGGTGTAGCACCTAATATACGAGATAATGTAAGAGCTGATATATTTAAATCGTTGATAGTCAATTGTATATAGAAAGGAAATGATTTTATGAAATGTGAGGTTTGTGGAAAAAATGAAGCAAATGTTAGGTATTATGAGAATATAAATGGAGAAAAAAAGGAGTTACATGTATGTTCTTCCTGTGCAAACAAATTAGGTTTTTCTGGCTTTTCTAATATCTTTTCTCCTCTTTTTACAATGAATTTTAAAGATTTTGACTTAGAAGATGAGGAACAGGTATGTAAAAGATGTGGATATAGTTTTGAAGATTATGCAAAAACAGGACTTTTTGGATGCCCAGAATGTTATTCTACATTTAAAGATAAATTAGACAGTCTATTTTTAAAAATGAATGGAGTAAATGAACATGTACACAAAAAAATAGGAAAGGGTAAAGAGAAAATTAGAGAAAAAACAAATGATGAAAAATTAAATAAAATAGATAAACTTAAAATTAAACTAAAAGAACATGTAGAAAAAGAAGAATATGAAGAGGCTGCTAAAATAAGAGATGAAATAAAAAAATTAGAAAAATAGGAGGTAAATATGTGGTGGAAAAATATTTCGAAAGATTCTGATGTTGTTGTTTCTACAAGAGTTAGACTTACAAGAAATTTAAGTGAATATAACTTTCCAAATGCACTTTCTAAAGAACAAGCGTTAAAGTTATGTGATGATATAAAAAAGGTAGTAAGTAGTGGATATAATTTTTTCATGATGAAAGATATTGATGATAATACTAGGCATAGTTTAGTGGAGCAACATATTATTTCAAAGGAATTTGTGAATAATGTAACTACTGGTGCACTTGTTATGAATAATGATTATACTGTAGTTACTATGGTAAATGAGGAGGATCATTTACGAATACAAGCATTTGAAAGTGGTTTCAATATTGATAAATGTTATTTAGATGTTTCTAATTTTACAAACTATTTAGAATCAAAATTAGATTTTGCAATACATGAAAAATACGGATATTTAACAGCATGTCCAACAAATGTAGGATCTGGTATGAGAGTTTCTGTAATGTTACATTTGCCAGGCCTTGCAAGGTTAGGCGTATTAAATAAAATATTTGAAGAGGCAAGTAATATGGGAGTATCTGTAAGAGGATTATATGGAGAAAATTCAACTGGTTATGGTAATATGTTTCAAATATCTAATCAAAAAACATTGGGAGATACGGATGAGCAGATAATTTACAAAATTAAAAATGTAATCTATTCTATAATAGAGCAAGAAAGAAAAGCAAGAAAAATTGTACTTGAAAATAGTATAAAAATAGAAGATGAAATTTTTAGAACATATGGGGTATTAAAAAATGCAAGATTAATTTCAAGCAATGAAGCATTAAAATTATTATCAAAATTAAGGTTTGGCATAGCTAGTGGTATAATTAATAACATAAAACTTGAGAAAGTCCAGTCACTTATAGTAGAGGTACAGCCAAGTACTTTTAAGAGTATTATAAAAGAAGAATTAGGACAAATTGAAGAGGATAAAAAAAGAGCAGAATATATTAGAAAGGAGTTAGATTAATATGTATGAATTTACAGGTAGAGCACATAAAGTTCTAGATTTAGCAAGAGATTTTTCAATTGAAAATAATTATCCATTTATTGGAACAGAACATATATTATATGGTCTTGTAAAAGAAGGAGAAGGACTTGCTGCAAAAATCCTTTTAAATCAAGGACTTACAGCTGATTATATAGCAGAGGAAATAGTTAAAATTGATGGGGTAATGGATACAAAAGATAATGATGAGAATGTTGATTTTACTCCAAGAGCAAAAAGAATAATTGAAAATAGTATAAAAGAGTCTAAAAGGGTTGGACAAAATTATGTTGGAACAGAGCATATACTGCTATCTCTTATGAGAGAGATAGATAGCGTTGCTGTTAGAATTTTAATAGATTCAAATATAGATCCACAGAAAATATTTGCAGATGTTGTTAGTTTTTTAAGTGAAGATTCACCGATAAATAATTTTTCATCAACTAGTCAAAATATAAATGCAAATACACCTACGCTTAATCAATATGCTAAAGATTTAACGGTTTTTGCAAAAGACGGAAAACTTGATCCTGTTATAGGCAGAAATAACGAGATAGAAAGAATAATAGAAATTTTGAGTAGAAGAACAAAAAATAACCCAGTATTGCTAGGAGAACCCGGAGTAGGTAAAACTGCAGTAGTAGAAGGACTAGCACAAATAATAATTGCAAATAAAGTTCCTGAAGTATTAAAAAATAAAAGAGTTTTATCACTTGATATGTCTTCAATGGTTGCAGGGGCAAAATATAGAGGTGACTTTGAAGAAAGACTTAAAAAATCTTTACAAGAAATAAAAAAGGCAGGTAACATTATATTATTTATAGATGAGTTACATACAATAATAGGTGCTGGAGCAGCAGAAGGTGCTATGGATGCAGCTAACATTTTAAAACCATTACTTTCAAGAGGAGAAGTGCAAATAATAGGCGCTACTACTTTAAATGAATATAGAAAATATATAGAAAAAGATGCTGCACTTGAAAGAAGATTTCAAACTGTAATTATTGATGAACCTACTAAAGAAGATACTATTGAAATTTTAAAAGGTTTAAAGGATAGATATGAAGCACATCATAAAGTAAAAATAACTGATGATGCTATAAATGCTGCTGTAAATCTAAGCCAAAGGTATATAAGTGATAGATTTTTACCAGACAAAGCAATTGATTTAATAGACGAGGCATGTTCTAAGATAAAATTAAAAACAGTTACAGCACCAGATATATTAAATGACTTAGATGAAAAAATAAAAAAATTATCTAAAGAAAAAGAAGAGGCAATAATATCTCAGTCATTTGAGAAGGCTGCAAAAATACGAGATGAAGAAAAGAAAACAAAAGAAAAACTTGCTACCGAAAGAAAAAAATGGGAAAGTGACACGGTTTCTAGAGATGTATCTGTTACAGAAAAAGACATATCAGATGTAGTTGCTAGATGGACTAAAATTCCGGTATCAAAAATAAATGAAAGTGAATCAAAAAGATTAAAAGAGTTAGATGCTTCGCTAAAGAAGAGAGTTATAGGTCAAGATGAAGCTGTTGATTCTCTTACAAGAGCTATAAAAAGAGCAAGACTTGGACTTAAAGATGAGAAAAGGCCTATTGGTTCTTTTATATTTCTAGGGCCTACAGGCGTAGGTAAAACAGAACTTACAAAAGCATTAGCATATAATTTGTTTGGTGATGAGAATGCAATGATAAGAATTGATATGTCAGAATATATGGAACCACATAGCGTCTCTAAACTTATTGGTTCACCTCCAGGTTATGTGGGATATGATGAAGGAGGACAATTAACAGAACAAGTAAGAAGAAAACCATATAGTATCGTATTATTTGATGAAATTGAAAAAGCACATCCCGATGTATTTAATGTTTTACTTCAAATTTTAGATGATGGAAGGCTTACTGATTCAAATGGAAGAGTTGTTAATTTTAAAAATACAGTTGTCATAATGACATCAAATGCTGGTGCTAGAAATATAACTGAAACAAAACACATAGGTTTTGTAAATAAAGAAGATAGTCTTAGAGATTATGAAAATACAAAACAAGAAGTTTTAGCTGAACTTAAAAAGATATTTAGGCCAGAATTTTTAAATAGATTAGATGAAATAATTGTATTTAAAAAATTAAATAAAGAAAGCGTTAAAAATATAACTAAACTAATGTTAAAAGAATTTGAGGATAGGTTAAAATCAAAAAATATAACTGTAGATATTAAAGATGAAGTTATAGATTATATAAGCAAGGTCGGGTTCGATGACATATATGGAGCAAGACCATTAAGAAGAGCAATACAAAGTAATATTGAAGATAAATTTGCTGAAGCAATGCTTGATTTAGAAGTAAAAGAAGGAGATAATGTTGAAGTTATTCTAGATAATGAAAAAATTAATATTATAAAAAAATAAATAAAAGGTTGAAATTACTATATGTTTTATGATATAGTTAATTTGGAGGTTGAGTAAAATGGAATTTATGAAAAAAATAACAGAAATCACACAAAAGGTTGGAGAAACAGCGGTTGATACATACAAAACAGTAGCAGATAAGTCTGAAAAACTTTTTAAAGAAACAAAAGGAAAGATGGAAATAGCACAAAAAGAAGATGAAATCGAAAAAATATATAATGCTATGGGAGAAACTGTTTTTGATATGTATAAAAAAGGTGAAGATGTAGGTGATGCATTTACAAAAGAATGTAAGAAAATAACTAAAATTTTATCAGATATTGATGAAGCAAATAAAATTATACTATATAACAAAGGATTAAGAACTTGTAGTAATTGTGCTGAGAATATAGCTCTTAATGATACATATTGTTCTAATTGTGGTGCAAAACAAAAACCTGTAAAGATAAAAATGCAAAAAGAAGATAAGGCAAAAGCAGAACAAATGGAGCAAGATGTGGTTGAAAGAGTATGTCCAAAATGTGGAACTATAAACGAAGCTGAGGCTAAATTTTGTAAAAAATGTGGATATAAATTTTAATATAAAATTAATAAAAACGTCTGGTATATCTGGACGTTTTTTCTGTTTTATTTTAGTGACACATTAAATTTCGACATTTTCCATCTTTTTTTTAAAAAAGTGTTGACATTTTTATTTAAAAATGTTATTATATTTAAGTCGCTAAAACGATTATGTTTTTGGTAGTTAAAATCACCAAAAATTTATTTGTACTTTAACATTATTTTGGTTGACTTTAGCTACATTTTATGTTATAATTATAGTACATGTCGCGAAAGTGACAAAGCACATTGAAAAATAAACAATACAAGTAAAAAACCTAAAGCGGTTGT
>CAZQJQ010000013.1:18123-30268 GCA_964593045.1 uncultured Clostridiaceae bacterium | reverse complement strand
CTCTCATTTTCTTTTCCATTTATTTTTAATTCAATTTCTTCGTTATATATATTTATTCCTCTATCAGGACGTGCAAAATAGTATCCTTGAAAATATCTTACACCTAATTTTCTTAATATGTCAAATTGAGATTTATTTTCAACTCCCATTAGTATTAAACCCGCTTGCCTTGATACGCAGAACATTAATAGGTCAGAAATATATTTTTGTTTACTTTCATCTTCTTCTATATTTTGTATTAATGTTATATCTGGTTTTATATAGTCAAATGGTATTACTTTTAAATCATCAATAGTCATATTATGTGTTCCGAATTGATCTAGTAATATTTTTGCTCCTTTACTTTTTATTTCTTCTATATTTTGTCTTAAAGCAATATAATCATATTTTTCATAATTGCTAAGTTCTATAACCATATCAATTTTTTCCATCATATCATACATTCTTGGCTTATTTACATAGTCTTCATAACTAGTAAGGTCCATGTTTATAAATATAGTTTTTGCTTCTTTGTTGTTTACACTTTCAAATTCTGAAACTGAGTGTATAAATAAAGCTTGTTCTACTTTTTCATATGCATCAGTTTCTTTAGCACGTTCTAGTAATTTATTAATATCTATGTATTTATCATCTTGAATTTTTGAATAAGTTTCATAACCATGTACACAGACTTTATCTGCATCTATAATTGGTTGATATATACTTATTATATTTTTTTTCCTAATTACTCCATCTATTACCTTATCATAATATGTAGCTGCTATTTCTTCTTTTGGAAAATCTTCTGAAATATTTGCTTTTTGATTATTTACTCCAACTAGATTACTCGTGCTTAATTCATCGTTTCTAATTATTGTATCTTCACCATCAACTCCTGTTACTGCAACGGGGTCAAAATGATTTCTTGCAAATTCTATATATTTTATTTTTACTTTTTTATAATTTTCTATTACTTCTAATGTTTTTGATTTTGCATCTGCATCCTTTACATCTAATAACTGATAAAATAATTTTTTACTGTTTTTTAATTCTTCAGCTAAAAAATTCATGTTATCATTTGTAATTTCACCTTCATTTACAAACTTATCGTGATACTTAATTAGTGTTAAAATAATATTTTTGTCTTCATCATCAAAGTCAAATCTGTCAAGTATAACTTTTGCAATTTCATATGATTTATCATCGTGTCCAGAAAAACTTTCACTTCCGTCAGCTTCAATTGATTTTACATATGGTTTACCTATATCATGTAATAACATTGTCCATTTTAATATTTTTCTATCATTATCGCTAATAGGAAATTCAGAATTTCCTATAGCTTCGACTGAATATAGCGTGTGTTTGAACACTCCATATTTATGAAACCTTGTATTTTGTTGACAGTTAATTACATTCTCGCCATATATATTCTTTATATAGAATTCAGGAAAATGATTATAGAATATCTGATTTTGACTAATCCTTGTTAAAATAAAAACTACATTTTCTTCTTCTAATATTTTAGTATATGTTTCAGTTAATAACTTTGCATTATTGCTATACATATTTAATTTTGATATATATTCTTCAATTTTAGTATTTTCTTTTAAACTCATTAAATCTGTACTTATATTTTCAATAACATATCCATCACTTTCTTCAATATTTATATCTATTTCTTTCACAATCATACCCTCCTACTTAAATTTATTTATTCTAGTTTATCATATATTTAAATTATACTCAATATTTTTTGCTTTTTTTGTTAAAAATATAACAAAATTAAATATATACTTGACTTTTTACCATAAAAATTGTATAATATTTTGGTAATTAGACGGTTATGCCCCGGATTAACCATCTTTTATTTTATTGAAATTGGAGGGAAATATTAGTTATGAATAATACTACACATAGTGTAAAAGCTAAAGAAATAGAAAAAAAATGGTATATTATTGATGCTGCTCAAAAGCCACTAGGTAGAGTTGCAACAGAAGTTGCTAGATTACTTAAAGGAAAACACAAACCTACTTATTCTACTCACCTTGATTGTGGTGATAACGTTATAGTTATCAATTCTGATAAAATAGTATTAACAGGAGATAAGTTAAATCAAAAAGTTTATAGGCATCATACAGGTTATCCAGGTGGTTTAAAAGAAACTTCATATAAAGATATTATGAAAAATTCTTCTGATAGAGCTTTAATGTTAGCAGTTAAAGGTATGCTACCTAAAAACAGTTTAGGAAGAAGTATGATAACAAAATTAAGAATATATAAAGGTGCTGAGCACGAACAATCTGCTCAAAAACCTGAAATATGGAATTATTAAGGAGGTAATTTTTCATGGCAGAAAAAAAATATATCTATGCAACAGGAAAAAGAAAAAGTTCTATTGCAAGGGTAAATATAATACCTGGAACTGGTAAAATAACAATAAATAAAAAAGATATGAATGATGTATATACATTAGATACAATGAAAGCAATCATATTAAAACCATTTAAAGCAGCTAATTTAATGGAAAAATATGATGTTGTAGCTACAGTTCACGGTGGTGGATTTGTAGGTCAAGCAGGAGCTATAGCTCATGGTATAGCAAAAGCTTTAGCAACAACAGATGCAGATGTTCATACAACTTTAAAAAGAAATGGTCTTTTAACTAGAGATTCTAGAGTAAAAGAAAGAAGAAAATATGGTCTTAAAAAAGCAAGAAAAGCGCCACAATTTTCAAAGAGATAAACATAAAATACAGCAAACGCTCCAAACTCAATGGTTTGGAGCGTTTTTATTTTGATACTTAGCTTTTTATTATTAAAAGTCATCGTTAAGTAAAAAATCAAATATATTAATATGTTTAATTCCATCTCTTGAAAAATCAACTTTATCCATACTTATCACATATTTTTCATGATTATCTTCTATATTTTTATAAGCACTAAATTCTCTTTCTATTGTTTCATTACTAGCTAATAAATATGTCACTTGAATATATTTAATATCTTTATTTTTTGTAGCCACAAAATCAACTTCGCCTTTTTTAGTTTTACCTATATAAACATCATATCCTTTTGCAATTAATTCGTTATATACAACATTTTCTAAACATATTGTATAATTTATTTCTTTTCCACTTATCTTTATTTTCTTTACTCCTAAATCAGAAGCATAATATTTATTTAAAGTTTTTAGGATAGTTTTACCATGAATATCATATCTATTAACTTTATTTATTATAAAGGTTGAACAAAGTGCCTCTAAATAGCTATATAAAGTTTGAGTAGATATTTCACTATGCTCATTCTTTAAATAATTTAATATGTTAGTTGCTGAAAATTCTCTTCCTTCTATTTCTAGTAAATATTGTAATATTTTATTAAATGATGTTATATCTTTAATTCCTATTCTTTCAACAACATCCTTTAGTAAAATTGAATCGTATACATCCGATATATAAGTAAGCTTTGAATTATCATTATTAAAGGAAAACCTTTGTGGCAAACTTCCCCATTCAAAAATATCAAATAGTAATTTTTCATAATATTCTTTATTAGTACTAGTAAATTCAACTACTTCTTTAAATGTTAATGGATTAATTCTAAAACTGACATATCTCCCTGATAAATCAGTCGATAATTCTTTAAATGTCATCTTACTATTAGAGCCAGTTATAAATATACTGAATTTATTTGTAATTCTAAGTGAATTAATAGCTTTTTCAAATTGTTTTACTTTTTGTATTTCATCTAAAAATATATAATATATTTTTTCATCTTTAACGAAAGATTTTATATATTTATCTAAATCTTTTGCATTTTCTATAAAGCTATGCTCCAAAGATTCAAAATTCATATATATAACATGTTCTTCATCTATTCCTTGTTTTTTTATTTCTTCTATAATTTGTGTCAAAATTACTGATTTACCTGATCTTCTAATTCCGTATATTATTTTAATTAAATTTACTTCATTATAAAAATCTCTAATTTTTTTTAAATATATTTCTCTTTTTAACATTTAACTTCACCATTATTAGTATATCATAAAAAATATATTTTGTAAAGTTTTTTTGATATATAAAAATAAGTTTTGATTTCATAGTTTTATTTTGATAAATCAAATTTACTTTTTTCAAATCTTAAATATTATAAAACTCCATTCATAATATGCGTGTAATATGCAAAAATCTATACAATACCTGTTAACACTACATTTGTAACTAGCAAAGAGATAAACAAAAATATATTCAAAAGCTCCAGACTGGATGGTTTGGAGCTTTAGTTTTATAATTAACTTTTTGCCATTAAAAACTATCATTAAGTAAAAAATTAAATATATTAATATGTTTAATTTGATATCTTGAAAAATCAACTTTATCCATACTTATCACATATTTTTGTAAATAATATAAATCTGTATACTAATTTAATTTAAACCTATAGAATCTTGAAGTTCTAATCCATTTATATAGTAATATGAGGAAGGAGTATCTCCAACAATTATAGTTTCAGCTACATTTATTTCATTTGTATATTCCTGCGTATCAGTATAAAAAGGTGCAACTATTTTTACTTTAGTAACGATTTGTAAAAAAATTCTATGTCTTGTTTGATTTATACCCGCTTGTTCAAACTCCGAATTAAATTTTGCTGTAACGTTTCCAGCTGGTACAACTTTTATTGATATATTAGGTCCATATCCACTAAACATTCCAACATTTAACATTGTACCAAGTGGCACTTTTATATATACATTATCCATATTAGATAAATTTTGTTGTACATCAGATGAAATATTGCTTGTAAGCCTATTCATTTCTGTTACATTGGCAGTCATAGCTATTATTTTTCCTTGTTCGTTTTCTTTTAAATCTATAAGTGAACTATATGATATATTTTTCATATATTCACTTACAATTTCATTTGTTTTATTTAACGCAAGTGCTTTTGCTTTTGACTCACATAAAGTTTTAATTGTTGGTTTAATCTTATTATTTATAACTATAGCAGATATACTGACTACTAATATAATAATTAGAAAAAATAAGACAAATGATTTATTAAATTTCATTTGTCTTAAAGAAAGTTTATAATACTTTAATCTCATATTTACCTTATTATCAAAATTTTCTGACCAACATCTATTTTATTTTCATCAGATATATCATTAGTCCCAACAATTTTATTTACACTTGTTTTATATTTCTTAGCAATAGTCCAAAGTGTATCTTTTGGCTTTACAATATATATATTCATACTATCAAGACCTAGATCTGTAATATCTTTTTGATTCACTTTATCTACAATGTTAAGTTTTACTGTATTCTCTGCTTCTACTTCTGATTTTAATATAACCTTTACTTCTATATCATTTCCTATTGTATTAACTATTGCCTTATCTATATATATGTTAACATATGCCTTTGAGTCATCAGTAATCTCATCAATAACATATTCCTCATTTACCAAAATATCTACACTTTTTGTTTCCATTTCTTGAGAATCCATATTTACTATCATAAAATTAGCTTTAATGTTTCCATCAAGATTTATACTATTTCCTATTACTTTAGCAATTACATAACTTGTATCTATACTGTATTCAACTAATCTGTTATTCTCTGATAAAATATTCCTTACTGTTTCTTTTATATCAAAAGTCTTAACATATATTTCTGTATTTCTTACTACATCTACAACTTCTTCATCATATTCTAACTCACGTGTTTGACTATAGAAATCACTAATATATTCTACTTCACTTCTTTCAAACATTGTAACAATAGTTTCTATCTGATATTCAACTGTCATTGTTTTAGTTGTTGTAATCTCTAAGTTAGGTTTTATACTAAAATCTTGAAGCAGATGTTTAACAGTAAAATTTGACTTATCTGTTATTGAATCTACTTCTATCATGCCAGAAAAAGGTACTGTTAAATTTACATTTTTTATATTATCTGTTTCTGTTTCTGATAAATACATGAGAAGTACTTCAATGTCACCTTTTACCATAATTTTATTAAAACTTTCCTTGTATTCAGTATTAATGAGTTTAGTAGATACTTTTAAAATTTCAAAGAAATCTTCATTTTCTTTAGGCAACATTATATCTTCTTTTGATGCAATAATACTTGATTTGTATTTCATTATATTATTAAAACAATCTTTTTGTTTTTTGCATTCTATACAATCATCACATTCGAATTTACATATTAAACTTACATTTGCAGGTATTCTTAATGTAACTTTAAATAGTACCTCTGTTTTTGTAGAAATTTTTCTTTCATTTGGTAAAGAATGTATAACATTTCTTACTGTTGGAACAACATATGCATCCATGTTTTTATTTGCACCCTTTACATTTAGAACCTGAGTATATGGAAAGCAAACATTAAGTCCCCTATTTACCATATTGTTTTCATTACAACGGTATATAATATAATAATTCATCTTACCTGTAACTTTTACTTTATCGTCCATAACTTCACAATCAGTAACATATGCATATGCTGTAATATTTACAATTTTTAAAGCATCTGGTTTACTATCTGGCACAATTATATCTTGTTCTATCCATTCTGTTATGCTCTCTTTTATAGAACACTTATTTAAACTTAAGTTCTTTCTTTCTGTTGTTATTGACATAACCTCATTCCTCCTTATATTTCTATTAAATATATATGAGGATTTATCCAAAATATGATAAATTTTATTTAATATGTAACAAATAACACTATTTTATAATATATTATATTAGTTGAATATATTAAAATATTCAACAAGATACTTATCCTTACAATTTATATTTATATAACCTACATAATCTCCTTTTAAAAAAGAGACTACACAATATGCGTAGTCTCTTTTAACCTCTATATAATCGCCATCTATTACAACCTTAAGTATTTTGGTGGAGAAAAGTCATAATTTGATATCACTTCACCTGTTGGCAAACTTAATTCTAATGTATTTGTAATTAAATCTGTATAATTGTATGTCATTTTACTTGATGTATCTTGATCTTTGAATACAAACAAATTTGAATAAGTGCTATCAATTACTCCCTTTCGACATATACATTTATTTCTTCCTATGTTTGCTTTGACAAGTATCTCTTGTCCTTTATAACTTTCAATATCTTGTCTTACCTTTTGTAGAGTGTCTCTTGAAACCATATACATCACCTACAAGCCTCTCCTATAAACGGGATTATATCATTTATGTAGTTAAATGTCAAAATATGGTTTTTATTATCAATATACATTATTTCGTTTTTATGTATAATTAATTTTTTATATAGTGTGAACTTACTGTGTACATACACAATTTTAAATCCAATGTTACTTTTTCATTAAATTTACTTGACTTTACTGTTTATTATTTCCAAAGCTCTTTGTAACTGTGTATCTTTATCTCTATCTACAACAGTATCATTACTAACATCATCCGGAAGTTCTACAACTTCATTTGGTTCTATACCATTCTTATGTATTTCTACACCACTAATTGTATAATATTTAGCTGTAGTTATAGATAAGGCACCATTACCTGTTAAATCTTCAATTGTTTGAACTATACCTTTTCCATATGTCTTAGTTCCAACTAAAGTACCAGTATTAGTATCCTTTATTGCACTAGAGAGAATTTCTGATGCACTAGCACTCCTTCCATTAACTAAAACTACTAAAGGAATATCTATTGTACTTTTGCCATCACTATTATATAGTTTTTCTCTTCCATCATTGTATACTAATTTTACAATCTCACCTTTTGGTAAAAGCATATTTGCAATCTTTACAGTCTCTGAAACAAGTCCCCCAGGATTGTTTCTTAAATCAATTACTAAACCTTTTATATTTTGGTTTCTTAAAGCATCATATTGTTCTTTAAATTGATTTGCTATATCATTATCAAAAGATAGTATTTTTATATATCCAATATTATCTATTACTTCTGAAGAAACATTGTTTACTTGAATTTTTGCTCTTTCTACTGTTTTTTCAATTACTTCTTTATCTCTTAGTAATTTTATATTAACAGTAGTTCCTTGCTCTCCTTTTATATCATCTACCGCTTTTTGATATGTATCATATGTTACATCTAAATCATCTACTTTTATTATTATATCTCCGGGTTTTATATCACTATCTTCAGCTGGAGATCCTGGCATAACAGCAAGTACAATTATTCCATCTGAATCTTCATCATATGTAATATGTACTCCTATTCCTCCATATTCTTCAGTACCAGATACTAGCATCTCCTGATATTCATCTTCAGATACAAATCTTGTATATGGATCTCCTGTGGCACTAGCCATACCAGATATTGCACCATCAGCTATTGTTGATATATCAACGCCATCAATATATTCATCAGACAGCATTTCAAAAGCCTCTTTAATTCTTTCCATTTGCGCATCTATACTACTCTCATCAATGTTTTCACTCTTTTTTAAACTTATATCATCTTTAAAAACATAAATTAATAACACAACAACTACCGCAGTTATACATGTTACAATAGAACCAGATATAACATTAGTAAGGAGTTTTGACTTATCTATGACTATTTTCTTTTTTTCTTCCATATATATTCCTCCAACGTTCTTAAATATATTACACCATTTTCTTTTTAATGTCAATTTATTTAAACAAAGTTCACATATTGTTATATATATGTAATATATAACAAATTAATGAACTAAATATGGAAATCAGTTAATATACATTGTTTTTTGAATTTTGCTTGACATATTTATTAAATTATTATATAATTTAAAGGTAATATCTGAAATACTGATATAATTTATATAGAAATATTAAGTATTTCCCACTGGAAGGAGGGAAATTGAATGCCAGGAATTAAAATAAAAGATAATGAAAGTTTAGATAATGCACTTGCCAGATTTAAAAGACAATGTGCAAAATATGGTGTGCTTGCAGAAATAAAAAAAAGAGAACACTATGAAAAGCCTAGTGTAAAAAGAAAAAAGAAATCAGAGGCTGCAAGAAAAAGGAAACATTAAAAATAAATCTCATATGTATAATATTAATGCATATGAGATTTTATTTAAATATTTTTTGAATATCCCCTTCGCTTAAATATCTATATGTTCCTATTTTTAAATCTTCTAGATTCAAACCACCTATTTGAATTCTTTTCAAGCTTATAACTTCTAGTCCTTGAGTTTTGCACATTTTTCTTATCTGTCTATTTTTTCCTTCTGCTATTGTTATTTTTAAGTTATTATTTGATAATTTATCTACTTTTGCAGGCTTTGTAATATATCCATCAATATCAACACCATTTTTTAGATTTTTAATTTTATCATCTGTTATATTTCCTATAACCTTAGCTATATATATTTTGTTTATCTTATTCTTAGGATGAGTAAGTTTATTTGCAAATTCTCCATCATTTGTAAGTATAATAAGGCCTCTTGTATTCATATCCAATCTGCCAACCGGGAATAGCCTTACATTTTCATCTATTAAGTCCAAAACATTCTTTCTAGATAATTCATCAGATGCAGTTGTAACATATCCTTCTGGTTTATTTAACATGACATATACTTTTTTAGTTTCTAAACTTAAATTTTTATCTTTAACACTTACTATATCATTTTTCTCATCTATTTGTGTAGCTAAATCATACACAACCTCACCATTTAATTTAACTTTTCCGGATGATATATATTCTTCTGCCTTTCTTCTTGAACAAAATCCACTACTTGCTATATATTTATTAATTCTCATATATTTGTCCTTTCTAATCACAAAATTTTTTTTATACAATATACTATAGTATATCATAGTTCTATGTTTATATATACTTTGAGTAATATTTCCTATAATGGTTATATTACTCATTTATTTTCTTTTTTTCTAAGTATTTCTAAAACATCTTGAAATTCTTTTGGAATTTGACTACTGAATTCAACATATTTTCCTGTAGAAGGATGTATAAATCCAAGTGTTTTTGCGTGTAACATATGTCCCTCTATTTTCATTTTATCTTTACTTTTAGAATATGTGTCATCGCCTAACAGTGGATGTCCTATATATGCCATGTGTACTCTTATTTGATGTGTTCTGCCAGTTTCAAGAGTCACTTTTATATATGTTATATTAGAATTATACAGTCGTTCTAAAACATCCACATGAGTAATTGCCTCTTTAGAATTTTTATACGTTACCGCCATTTTTTTTCTATCCTTTTCATTTCTTCCTATTGGCTTACATATATCAATTTTATCTTCAGAAATAATACCCTTAACCAAGGCAACATATTCTCTTTTTATACTATGAATTTTAAACTGTTCAGATAACTTTTTGTGAGCAAAATCGTTCTTAGCAACAACTAATATTCCCGATGTATTTTTATCTATTCTATGAACTATTCCTGGCCTTATAACACCATTAATACTAGACAGCTTATTCTTATGTGAATACATAAGTGCATTAACTAAAGTTTTTGAATAATTGCCATTTGCAGGATGTACTACCATCCCCTTTTTCTTATCTATTATTATAACATCATCATCCTCATATATAATATTTAAAGGGATATTTTCTGGCAATATTTCAGTTGTTTTATCCTTAACATCTAAAACCTCAACCTGATCCCCATTTTTTATTATATAACCTGCTTTTACTGACTTTTTATTAACTAAAACCATAGAATCAGATATTAATGTTTTTATATAACTTCTTGTATATATATCTTGTTTTTTTGTTAAAAAAACATCCAACCTTAATTTCTCATCTTCTTTTTCTACATTATATATCATTTTATCACCTAAAAATACACATATATTTTATCATCATATATGTGTATTTTCAATCTTTTATTTAACTTATATGTTAAATTGATCTTTTTTTCTTTATTTTTTTAACTAAAGTTACTGTTGTATGAGAATCAACATAAGAATCTATTATAACCTGATCCATAAAACTTTCCATTATAGTAAAACCCATACCTGCATGCTCTAACTCAGGCTTACTAGTATATGCAGGTGTCATGGCAAGCTCTACATTCTCAATACCTTTGCCATAATCTATAACCTCTATTTTTATATCATCATCATCACCGATACTTGTCTTTACATAGACAACTCCATTATTATTTTCATATCCATGTTCAATAGCATTAGTTACCGCCTCAGATGCAGCAGTCTTTATATCCATTAACTCATCTACTGATACATTTAAATTAGAAACAAAAGCAGTAATTGCTACTCTAACAATCGACACATTTTCAAGTTTTGCATCTATCTCAATTTTAAAATTATTCACACTATTCACCTCTTAATATAATATCTTTACTCACACTTGAAAGTTCTAGCACCCTTTTTATATTTGATGATGGATTTGCAACAATTAACCTTGAATTTAATAATTTTATAAGATTATATCTGCCAATTATTAAACCAATACCGCTACTATCCATAAAGCTCACTTTTTTTAAATCGATAATACACTCTTTAGGTTGGTATCTCATTATATATCCATCTATAACATTTCTTAATACCTTACAAGAATTCATATCAATTTCTTCCTCTAAACTTATACTTAAACTAAAATTCTCACCATCATATGTATGTTTCATATCAAACACCTCATAAGTATTATATCAAAACAACTATAAAAAAAATGTTGAAACTTGAAAAAAGCTTCAACATTTTAAAAAAATGAGACCCGCATAAATATGCGAGTCTCTATTTAAGTAGGCAACCCACAGTTTTACCTGTGTGGGGTTAGTTGCCTAAAAGGAGAAGGTTGAATCCGCTAAAACTTTGCCATTATGTTTTACAATAACTGCAACAGTTCCAGATTCGCCATCCGTAATATAATATTTGATACGGTAAACCGTATCACTTATACGGCGAATAGATGCGCCATCGCATTCGATGATTACATCATTATCTGAAACAGCTTCAGAGAATACCACTGACAAGTTTTGACAATATGTCTCATTTCTATCCCAGCCGTTTATTACAGCTGAAATTTGTTTAGCTGTCGTTGTTGTCACTTTTTTTGTCGTTGTCGACTTCTTGGTTGTTGTTGTCGGAGTCTTCGTTGTCGTTGCCGGTTCCTTTGTTGTCACTTTTTTCGTTGTCGTTGCCGGTTCCTTTGTTGTCACTTTTTTCGTTGTCGTTGCCGGTT
>CAZQJQ010000013.1:17891-18023 GCA_964593045.1 uncultured Clostridiaceae bacterium | reverse complement strand
CCTTTGTTGTCGTAGTTTGGAAACTACTCGGCGCTGTTGTTACAGCTGGAGCAGTTTGATTGCTACCTAAGTTGGTTTCAGTTGCATTAACCTTGGTTGCATTGACCTCAGTTGCATTAACCTTGGTTGCAT
>CAZQJQ010000013.1:0-17791 GCA_964593045.1 uncultured Clostridiaceae bacterium | reverse complement strand
GCATTAACCTTGGTTGCATTGACCTCAGTTGCATTAACCTCAGTTGCATTAACCTCGGTTGCATTAACCTCGGTTGCATTGACCTCAGTTACATTAACCTCAGTTGCATTAACCTCGGTTGCATTAACCTCAGTTACATTAACCTCAGTTGCATTAACCTCGGTTGCATTAACCTCGGTTGCATTGACCTCAGTTGCATTGACCTCATCAACTGTCGCGTTTTCGACAAACAGTTCCTTAACTCGAAGAGTCATATTACTTCCCAAATTGGGAAATAAGGTAAAGATAAATATAGTCATAAGCATTAGCGATGTAAAAAACTTGTACCATCTAATCTTTGCCGCGAACGATATGAAATATGCAATGCACATAACCAAGATCGCTACCAATAGCACTAACCACCATTTAGCCAATTCATAAAGAATTGCTGTTGCAACCGCAACTATTGCAATAAATGCAACAATGGCAAACATGACGATCCGCATCATCAAATCCCTTTTTGTCCATTCAGTTCTTCTTCCATTATAGAAAGAAAACACTGCGCCAGCACATAAAAGTACCAATCCAAAAACGGATAAAACTTTAAGCACTACAATTTTCGTCATCACCAACGCGATTATGAATGCAACTCCTAAGAGTAAAGCCGCTAATACGAACAATGTCCGACCTAACTTTCTAAATTTACTATTTTTCATAAAGATACTCCTTCATAATGTTTTTTGATTTTTTCGAATGTATATATAAAATCCCCCATCGTAACCCCTTACAATGGTAAGGAACAAAAAATAGAATATATTAATTTCTATAATCTATATTACTATGATACTATTATAACATATTTTTATGTAAAGTGCAAGCTTTTTAAACAAATTTGTTAAGAAATTATGTAATCCTTCTGCTAAATATAAATTTATTTATATTAAACAGTAATAACAGGTACTAACTATCTTCTTTACTATTCTTTAAAATATTTAATTTTTAAATTTTCATCATTTAAAGATATTTAAATACTTTTTCTTTTGATCTGATATTTTTTCAAATAAATAGATATGTAAATTATTTCATAACCATTTAATCTATTACTACATTATCTTATAATTATTTTCTGTATATTTTTCTATTACCTCTTTATTTTCCCCAATTATATAAATATGGTATCTGTTTTAGCAAAAACTTCAATTTTCATATTAATACAATCTTTTTATAATATTTAAGGCCTTTAAATCTATAATTATTATATAATATTTGATTTTTCTATTTCTCTGTTCATCACTAGAAAATATTTTAAGTCATATACATACAATATGCTTTACTTTAGGTAAAAAAAGAATATAGAAAATATCTATATTCCTTTATATATATTATATACTTGTTACTTTATAAGTTTTGCTTGTACAACAAATCTGCCATCATCTATACTATATTCACATGTTGATAAAGTAAGTATCGCATCATCAGATGTAACTTCTACTCCTGTATCATACATACTTCTAACCTTTAATGAATCTAAAAAAGTTTTATATTCTGCCGCATCAGCAAATTTTACATCAATATAGAAGAAATCTGTATTTGTTATATATACTGAAAATATTTGCCATTTATAATTTCCTTTTAAAGTTGATAATTCTATTATGTTATTTTCTTTATAATAACTTTCATCTTTATATTTTAATAATTGAGAAAAATTATCGTCTTTTTCAGTATTATGTCCATATATGATATAGTGACTCATTGATTCTGCTTTAGTTAAGTCACATCTATAATCCATAAAATATTCTCCCCAATCAGTTTTATTTCCATCTCTATCTGTTTTTAAATATTTTGAATTATCAGATGATTGGAAAACAGCTCCATTTATATTTGTTCCTGGGACTTTAATCCATGCTACTGCTTCATCATATTTTTCATGTAAAGCTACAACATAATCTTGTAAAGAAATATCTGGATCTTCTTCTACTACATCATTATTTTTACTTTCTAATATCTCACTACTAACTTCAGGCTTGTCATTTGAATACGAAATTATAAAATAAGCTAAACCTGATATCATTATAGCAAATATAAGTATACATATTATAGGTAGTTTATTTCTTGATATGAATTCTTTAATATTTTTCATTTTTTTCATCCTTTCATTTTCATATATTCTCTTATTTAAGAAGAAAGCCTATATATTTATATATACAGGCCCCTTCCTTATTTTAGTTATTATATACCAGTATATGGATTTGCTACCCAGTCATCTGGTCTTTCTACTGTTTGTGTTGGTGTTGTGTCTGGTGTTGTGTCTGGTGTTGTGTCCGGTGTTGGATCTGGTGTTGGTGTTGGATCTGTATTAGTTGTTCTCTCAGCTATTATAAATGCTACAGAATTTGCTGCATTACTTCCTAAACCTGCTGCATCTAATGCGATACCTCCTGATACTCTTATATATTTTCCTCCACCTATTGTTCCTTGAACATTTGATAATGTAACTATTCTTTGACTATTTCCTGAACCAGTTATTGATATATTAGCTGTAAAGCCTTCAAGCTTTATGTCTTGAACTGCCATATCTACATCTATAACCTTAACATTATCAGCAAAGTTTAATGTGTATGATATAGTTTCACCAGCATATACTTGAGAAGGATTTGGTCCTACTATTGTAAGAGTTGGAGCTACATTATCATTTGCTTCTATAGAAAATAAACTAGAATTTAATGCATTTGATCCATATCCAGTACTTGATAAAGCAATACCCCCTGATACTCTTATATATTTTCCTGTTCCTGTTCCTTTTACATTACTTATTGTAACCACACGAGTTTTATTATCTGTACCAGAAATAGATATGTTTCCTGTAAAACCTTCAAGCTTTACATCTTGAACTGCCATATCTACATCTATTACATCACCAGTAAAAGTAATTGTAAACGATACACTATCTCCTTCTTTAACTACAGATTTACTTGGTGCACTGATTTTTGCTGCACACACTGCTGCATCAACAAAACTACCAACCGGCATTGTCATTAATGTTACTGCTAACACTAACATCACTGCCATTACTTTCTTAAAATTTTTGACTACTTTCATTTTATTACCTCCAATTTTCATAATCTATGTACATATTGTAACATACTTTACATAAAATTGCAATAGTTTTTTAAAAAATTTTTTACTTTTTTAAATTTTTTTATAAAAATAGCAATATTTGTGCGATATATACATTACATAAAAACTATTTTCCGGTTATTTCCAGTATCATATTTTTTTATATACACAAATTATTAATGTAGATTAAATTTATTTTTCAAATTTTTCTACATACAATGGAGGTGAAATGTATGGCATACGCTAATCCACAAGCAAAAGCTGCTTTAGATAAATTTAAATATGAAGTAGCTAATGAAATAGGTGTAAACCTAAAACAAGGTTACAATGGTGACTTAACTTCTAAGCAAGCTGGTTCTATCGGTGGACAAATGGTTAAGAAATTAATAGCTAAAGCTGAAAGTCAAATGTCTGGTAACAACTAGTTAAATAGTTTAAGCTATGAGAAAAAGGTAGATTAGTTCTACCTTTTTTCTATTAATCAAAATAATGATTATGTTTGTACAATAGTTAAATATTTATATAAATATGCATTTATATTACTTTGTGTTTTATAAATGAGTATAAAAAACTAACATTAGTATTTTTTCAAGTAAACTTAAACCTCTAAAAGTATTACACTTTCCTATGATTTTGTGTCACAAACCACAGTTTTTACTTTTTTAGATACAAAGATCAAATAAAATTTAACTATATTCTTATGAGTATATATTATCTGTTTTCTGTTTTATTTCATTTCTTATTTGTTCTAGAATAACTGATTTTCCTGAACGTCTTATCCAAGTTATTATCTTTATTAAATCTGATTATATTATTAATTTCTCATAAAACATTAACTCATTTCTATTTAGTTTATATGTATATAAAAGCTTTTATATTTCTTAACTTTATCTAAGGTGATTACTCCAAATAAATTTTTGACAGCTAGGAAAATAGACGTAAGGTTACAACGGTGACTTAACTTCTAAACAAGCTGTTCTATCGGTGATCAAATGGTAAAAAAACTTATAGCTAAAGCTGAAAGTCAAATTGCTGGTAACAACTAGTTAAATAATTTGAACTATTAGCGAAAAGGTAGATTAAATTCTACCTTCTTCTATTAAATTTATATTTTTATCTAATCACTAATAAATTCAATTCTATAATCTCCTTCAGGAATATCATATATATTTATTCCTTCATTTTCGACTTTTTCTCCTGTTTTTAGTTTATCAATATATTCTGTACCAGAATCAATCATAATGTCATCTTTATATAACTTCCAAGCAAAAATACAATAATTATCTGATTGCTCATAATCATATGTCTTTTGTCCACTATATTTTATTTGTAAATCTAAAGTTCCAGAATAATTTTCAGAAAACTCATAATCAATGTTTGTTAATTTAAAAGTTGTATATTTTTCACCACTATAACTGAAATTACTAATCTCAGTTGGTAAAGAAGAATATTTCAAGCTAGCATTTGCTTCAAACGGCAAATTAGTAACTTGTAATTCCATTTTATCAAAATACACATTTTGATCTTTATTATATACTTCTAATGAAAGTTTTCCTTCACTAGATGAACCAGCTTCTATATCTTTATCGCGTATATATATTGATGCTAAATATTTTTCTCCAGATATATAATTATCCCATTCTGCAAAATCATCTTCATCAACATTTATTGTTTTGTTATATACAGTTTCATCATTATTATTTACTATTTTTACTACAGCAGTTACATCAGAAGCCATTTCTTCTTCCTTTGCATTTAATAATCCGAAAAAAACTATTTGTCTGCTATTATCACTATCGTATTGTACAGACCTATTATTGATATATGTTATTTTATTTTTTGCACTTATCATCTTGATGTCAATTACTCCAACTAAATTTAATACAATTAATAACGAAATAATAACTAATAATACTATTGCAACTATTATTATAATCTTTTTTTTGCTTTTTCCGTTATTTTTTAAATTTTTTGGGTTAACTTCTACATTCTCATCTATATTTTATCACATTCCTTTCACATAAAACCTTACAAATTAATTATATCATTTCAAAAATAAATAATCAATATAATTAAATTTTTATTTGTATTATATTTGGAAAACATAAATAAATCTATTTTTTCTTCATATTTCTTAAATATAGTATTGTAGCATATTCATGTTTACAGTTCTTTGAATATGGACAATTACAATCAATTTTTTGAATTTTATTATCATAATTCATTGTAATATTTACTTGATATTCTTTACCAAAGTCTGTTCCTTGAACAAATGCAATATATTCATTATCACTTTTTATACACGAATAGACCATTTCTTTAAGATAATAATCCTTTCCTCTATATCTTATTTGTTCTTCAAATAGATCATCCAGTTCATCACTATATATATCTATATTAATTCCAATATCTTTAACTAACCATTGAATTTTGGGCTCTACATAATCCGTTAAATCTTCACTAATATTTAATATATCATTTATCTGTATTTTATACTCTTTTATCATTTCTTTTTCTTTTAATTCCAATAATGCTTTATAGATATTAATTGGAAATTTTTCAATATCAAACTCGGTTATATCTTTCCATAGCTTTATTGTATTTAATGTAAGTTTCCTTGGCATTATATTTTTTGATCTTAGCCCTGCTTCTATAAACTTCTCACCAAGAAATGGATACTTGCTTAGCTCTTGAATAACAAAACATAATCTAATAGTATTTTCATCAGATAAATCAATAATTGCTTCAGGATCTTCAAAATATTCTTCTAAATTCATTACATTTTCCAGATCATTTAAACACTTTGCCATATATCTTTCTTCTTTTAGCAAATATTCGATACAGTAATATCTATCATACGGATTTATTTTAAATTTTTGATATCAATAATATAATTAAAAATAACATCATATCCAGTATCTAGATATATCTGAATACTATTCATTACAATTTTCCAAAACACTTCTAGATGATTACCTTCTTTCCATGCACTTACATAACCTCCAACTACCTGGCTATATATATATCATCCCCTTCAATTAGAACAGATTTTATAAGTTTATTTGCTAATTTTTTAGAAACAGTACTTTTCCCAACGCCAGCAGGTCCTGTTATAAAATATAGTGTATTCATTTATTACATACTCCTTTTAATTCATCATTTTTAATAAAAACCCCAGTACTATACTGAGGTTTTCTATTATTTACTTATATATTCAAATCTATATTTTTGAGATAAATTTGGATATTTAACTGTATCTACTTCTGACATAAACATATCAAGTGGTCTTACCCAAATCAAACTTTCTCCATATAATGCTTTATATACAACAACTTCTTTTCCTGTTTCACTATCATATGCTTTATATAAAACTTCATACTTTTTTCCTTTAAAATGTTTATATATACCACCTATTATTAACTGCCTATTCATGTATGTTTTCATCCTTTGCATTCATACCTAACATTTGTGTATACATTATAGTGGATGCAACATCTGTGTGTCCTAATATTTCTTTTAATTTATTTACTTCTGTACCATCCTCTAACATATGTATTGCAAATGAATGCCTAATAGTATGTGGTGTCAAATCCTTATCGATTTTTGCTTCATCTTTGTATTGTTTCAATATTTTCCAAAAGCCTTGTCTTGTCATTTCTTGACCATTTGTATTGATAAATAAAGATTTTTCATCTTCAGTCTTTATAAGTAGAGGTCGAATATTATTCATATATGAATCTATACATTTTAATGCATATTTTCCAAGAGGAATGTGTCTTTCAGAATTTTTCTTTTTAACTCTTAAATATCCTGCTGAAATATTTACATCATCCACTTTTAATGACATAAGTTCTGTCACTCTAATTCCTGTAGCATATAGGAGTTCAAGCATTGCTTTATCTCTTTGACCTTTTAAATCTTTTAAATCAGGTTGCTCAAGCAATTTTTCAATCTCTGCTCTTGTTAATATTATTGGATCTTTTCTTTCAACTTTTGGAGTTGATATTGTATCTGTTATATTTTCTTCAACAAAATTCTTACTTAGTAAATATTTATAAAATGCTTTTACAGATGCATTAGTTCTAGATATTGTTGAATTTGATTTATTTTTACTTTCTAAGTATTCAATATATTCTTGCATATCATTTTTATTAAGATCAAAAATCTTTTTATTTTTTTCTTCAAAATACTTAGTAAATTGTAGTATATCTCTTTCATAAGATGCAATTGTATTTGCTGATGATTTTCTAGATTTTAAATAATCTATAAATTCGTCTATTATTACTTTCATTTTAATGTACCTCCGTGTGTACACATATTTTACACTATTTTTATGAATTTTGCAAGTCTTTTTTAAAAAATTATGTAATGTTTTTTCTTAATCTTCTTTTTAATACCTAAATTCCAACATATAATGATAAAATTACAGATGAAAATAATTGCTCTAAAATGATTGATAAAAATATAAATGGAAGTGATATAGCTATTTGATACATGTATTTTACAAATTTAGAAATTCTTAATTTTCTATCTTTATCAAACATTATATCATAATAAAATTCGATTGATGCTATTCCTATATATATAAATATTGGTATAAAAATAATATTTGGGATGATTGTAGATGTAAATGTAATAAGACTACCTTTCAAAAAATTAAAGATAGCATATATTGTAGCAATGTACATTCCAATAGAAAAACCTTTTACAAAATATGTTATACATATTATAGCAGGAGCAAGTATAGTAAATGTTGCAAGGATTATAACTGTTATAAGTATAAAACTAGATTTTAGTCCATTGCTTATTATATTTATACCGTTAAAATCATCTCCCTTAGACAGATCAAGCACTTGCTTTATTTCATTTATCATAGATTCTCTACTACTATCAGATAAAAAATTAAAACCAACTATTCCAAAAACAATACCTATAAACAGACATATACTTAAAGTTATAATAGCTTGTTTATTCTTTAAAATGTAATCTATTATTTTTCTTTTCATAAATAATCACCATATAACAACTTATGTTACATGGTGATTATTTATACACTATTTTATATATTTTTTTGTAGCATCTCTTGCTAACTTATCACATCTATTATTGTATTCATTGTCACTGTGTCCCTTTACCTTTATAAACTGGACTGTATGTATTTGTAACAAAGCAAGTAATATTTCCCATAATTCTATGTTTTTAGCCTGTTCTTTATTTGATTTAATCCAGTTATTCTTTTTCCATGAATATACCCAACCTTTAGTAATAGAATCAACTACATATGAACTATCACTATATAACTTTACATTACACGGATATTTTAATAATTCAAGTGCTTTTATTACTGCAAGCATTTCCATTTTGTTGTTTGTCGTAGACTCAAACCCTTCATATATCTCTTTTTCAACATTATCATATATTAATACGGCACCATAACCACCAGGTCCCGGATTCCCACTACATGCTCCATCTGTATATATAACAACTTCCTTTTTGCCCATACATTCCTCCCTTAATTAATATTTAAATAGTATTTTCTTGAAAATATAATATAACTATGATAAACTATATATATTATACCACGTAATTTAAATTAAATAAAGAAAGGAAGTACATATTTTGAAAGTTTTAGGTATTATTGCTGAATATAATCCATTCCATAATGGACATAAGTATCATATTGAAGAATCAAAAAAAATAACAGGTTGTGATTATGTTGTAGCAGTGATGTCAGGAAACTTTACACAACAAGGTAATATAGCAATATATGATAAATTTACTAGAGCAAAACTTGCAATAGAAAATGGTGTTGATCTTGTAATAGAACTTCCTACTATTTTTGCAAACTCTAGTGCTGAATACTTTTCTCGAGAATCTATAAAACTCTTAAATAGTTTAAATATTGTTGATGCAATATCTTTTGGAGCAGAATGTAACAACATAGAAATACTACAGTATATCTCAAATGTTATTATACAAAATGAATATGATATATCAAAAAAAATAAAAGAAACCTTAAAAAATGGTAATATCTCTGCTGCAAAAGCACGTGAAGAAGTCTTAAAAGAACTTTTTAAAAACGATACTTCTCTTGTAGCAGAAATTTCAAAATCAAATAATATATTAGCTATTGAATATTTAAAAGCTTTAAAAAAGTTAAGAAGTAACATTAAGCCCTATTTAATAAAAAGGATGATAGCAAATCACTCAGAAATAACTTTACAAAAAGGTACATTTTCAAGTGCAACAAGTATTAGGAAAAGTATAAAAGGAAAGAAAATAGAAGTTCTAAAAAACCAAGTTCCAAGTAATACCTATGAAGTAATTTGTAAAAAGAATCCGACATTCTCAGATATGTTATTTAATATATTAAGATACAAGATTACTTCAATGCCTCTTCAAAACTTAAAAGAAATATTTGAAATAGGAGAAGGATTAGAAAATAAAATAAAAAAGGAAATAACTACATCAAAATCATATGATGAATTTATATCAAAAATTAAATCAAAAAGATATGTAGAAAGCAAAATAAGAAGAATATTAGTAAATATCTTATTAGATATAACAGGGGTGGATTTTTTAGCATTAAGCAAACTAATACCAACATATGTACACGTATTAGCAGTATCGGAAAATGGAAAAAAAATATTATCAAGAATTTCAAAAAACACAAATTTAACAATTATTACATCCTTAAATGATAGAATTATTAAAAGCTCTAATGAATATACACGTTATCAGATAAACAAGGATATTCTTGCATCAAACATTCATAGTATAGTAAATAATGATACTATGTTAAAGGATTACTATAACAAATTATAACAAATAAAAAAAGATGTATCAACTACATCTTTTTTTATAATTATATTACTATATTAATTCAATTATTGCCATTTCAGCACCGTCGCCTTTTCTTGCAACTAATTTAACTATTCTAGTATAACCGCCTTTTTTAGCTTCATACTTTGGTGCTATTTCCTCAAATAATTTTTTTGTAATATCAATTGTTTTTCCATCAGTATCTTTAACTTTATTTACTACTTTGAACATTTTTCTTCTTGCAGCAAGTCTTGATGGTTTATCAACATTAACTTTTTCTTTTACTACTTCTCTTACTATAACTTCGTATTTATTTCCATTTTTTGAAGTTTTAGTTTCTTTTACAACTTTACCACTTTTATCAAGTTTTGCTCTTGATAATGTTTTTTCTTTTACTTCAAAATTATCTTTTTCAGCTATAGCTAAATCAACCAAACTGTCAGCTACTGATTTTACTTCTTTAGCTTTTGCTACTGTTGTTTCAATCTTACCATTAAGAAATAATGATGTTACAAGATTATTTAACATAGATTTTCTATGAGAAGTTGTTCTTGAAAGTTTTCTTGTTCCTGGCATTTTACTTACTCCCTTCTTTATTGGTCTTCTGGCTTTTTAAATTCAAGTCCTAGTTCTGCTACTTTATTAATAACTTCTTCTAATGACTTTTTACCTAAATTTCTAACTTTTATCATATCTTGTTCTGTCTTACATACAATATCAGCTACTGAATGTATTCCAGCCCTTTTTAAGCAGTTATATGATCTTACTGAAAGTTCAAGATCTTCTACTGGTGTTTCTAATAACTTATCTTTTAAAGACAATTCTTTTTGAGACATTATAGACATTGTTTTTGCTATTTCTGATAAATCAATAAACATTTCTAAATGTTCATTTAATATTCTAGCTGCCATACTTAATGCTTGATATGGTTCTATAACTCCATTTGTCCATATTTCAAGTACTAAACTATCATAGTCTGTTTTTCCACCAACTCTTGTTTTACCAACTGTAAAGTTTACTTTCTTTACCGGAGTAAATATAGAATCAATTGGAAGCACATTTACTGTTTTACTAGTTATATTTGCTCTATCTGCAACCATATAACCTCTTCCTTTTATAGCAGTCATATCTATATTTAATTCTGAGCCTTCATCAACATAAGCGATGTGTAAATCTTTATTTATAATTTCTGATGTTGAATCTGTTATTATATCTCCTGCTTTTACTTCACAAGGTCCTATTGCTTTTATATACAATTCCTTTGTTTCATCTGATGATAAATCTGATTTTATACAAACTTGTTTTAAATTAAGTATTAAATCTGTAACATCTTCTGTTACTCCCGGAATTGTTGAAAATTCATGAGTTATCTTGTCTATCTTTATAGTATTTATTGCATATCCTGGTAGTGAAGAAAGTAATATTCTTCTTAAAGAATTCCCTAGAGTAATTCCAAATCCTCTTTCTAAAGGTTCTACCTCAAACCTTGCATAATATGTGTCTACATCTACTTCAACACATTTGATTTCTGGTCTTTGCATTTCAATCATTTTATTTCCTCCTTACAATACGCTCTGATTACACGTATTATTATCCAAATGATTTTACTAATTCTTAGAGTATAACTCAACTATTAGATTTTCTTGTACTTCTAAATCTACATCTTCTCTTACTGGTTTTCTTAATATTTTTGCTTCTATATTTTCTTTATTAAATTCTATCCATGAAGGAATTACTTTTGATTTATTCTCTTCTACTATTGTTTGTATTGTTTTATTAGATTTTTTTTCTTCTCTAACTTTTAAAACATCTCCAACCTTTAGTATGTATGAAGGAATATTAACTTTTCTTCCATTAACTTCTAACATTCCATAACCAACTAATTGTCTAGACTCTGCCCTAGAATTTCCTATTCCTATTCTATATGCAACATTATCAAGTCTAAGTTCTAATTGTTCAAACAATGTATCAGATGTTACACCTTCTCTTCTGAATGCTTCATCATAATATTTTCTAAATTGTGACTCAGAAACTCTGTAATATGTTTTAGCTCTTTGTTTTGCTCTAAGCTGTAATCCATATTCAGACAATTTTGATTTATTTTTTCCGTGTTGACCAGGTGCATATGCTCTTCTTTCGATAGCACATTTTGTTGTATTACATCTAGCACCTTTTAAGAAAAGCTTTATACCTTCTCTTCTACACTTTTTGCATACTGCGTCTGTATATCTTGCCATTTTTTCTTTGCACCTCCACTATATTCTTCTTCTTTTTGGTGGTCTACAACCATTATGTGGTATTGGAGTAACATCTTTTATCATGTTTATTTCCAATCCTGCAGCTTGTAATGATCTTATAGCTGCTTCTCTTCCTGAACCAGGTCCTTTTACATATACTTCTACACTTCTTAATCCATGTTCTTTAGCCGCATTTGCTGCTGTTTCAGCTGCTTGCCCTGCTGCGAAAGGAGTATTTTTTCTTGAACCTTTAAATCCTAAGCCACCAGCACTAGCCCAAGATATAACATTACCTTGAGTATCTGTCATTGTAACAATAGTATTGTTAAATGATGACTGAATATGTGCTGCACCAGTTGATATATTCTTTTTTACTTTTTTCTTTGTTACTACTTTTTTCTTTGCTGCCATTTCTATTATACCCCTTTCTTATTAGCTACTAGTTTTCTTGGACCTTTTCTTGTTCTAGCATTTGTTTTTGTTCTTTGTCCTCTTACAGGTAATTTTCTTTTATGTCTTTGTCCTCTATAGCAATTTATTTCCATTAATCTTTTTATATTTAAAGAAACTTCTTTTCTTAAATCTCCTTCAACAATATGATCTCTTTCAATTATTGCTCTGATTTTTGCCTCTTCTTCATCAGTTAAATCTTTTACTCTTTTATTTGAGTCTATACCAGCTTCTTCTAGTATTTTTCTTGAAGTAGAACGTCCTATACCATAAATACTTGTTAGGCCTATTTCAAGAACTTTAGCTTTTGGTAAATCAATTCCAGCTATACGTGCCATTTAATCCTACACCCCCATTAACCTTGTCTTTGTTTGTGCTTAGCTGTTTCGCAGATTACTCTTACTACTCCATTTCTTTTAATTATCTTGCACTTATCACAAATTTTCTTTACAGATGGTCTTACTTTCATTTTAAATCCTCCTTGAATTTTTGTTAACTTATCTTAACAAAAGTAAGTATATATTGATAAACATATATACTAAAATAGAAATAAAATATTCCTACAGCCGCTTCAGTACTATGTTAATCACACAATATTATGTTTATTTATCTCTCCAAATTATTCTTCCCTTACTAAGGTCATATGTTGATAATTCAAGTTTAACCTTATCACCAGGCAAAATTTTTATATAGTGCATTCTTAGTTTACCTGATATATGTGCTAAAACCTCATGTCCATTTTCTAACTTAACTTTAAACATTGCATTTGGCAATGCTTCAGACACAATACCATCAACTTCAATCACATCATCTTTTGCCATATAATTTTTCCTCCTAAATAAACTGATTACTTTTACCACAAAACGTGAGGGTAAAAGTTAACATATATATTATAACTTTATTACACTAAAATGTCAATATTTTAGGCTCATTTTTTGTAATAATTATAGTATTTTCATAATATGAAGTCATTTTTTTATCAACTGTTGCAACAGTCCACATATCTTTTTTGACATAAACGTCTGCTCTACCTTCACATATCATAGGCTCAATAGCAAGAGCCATACCTGAAACAAGTCGAGGGCCAGTACCTTTTCTACCTATATTTGGAACACCTGGATCTTCATGCATTTCTTTACCAATACCATGTCCTTGATATTCTCTAAGCAAAGAAAAACCATTTTTCTCAACAAATGTCTGCACTGCATTAGAAATATCACCTACTCTATTTCCTTCTTTTGCATAATCCATTGCATAAAAAAACGCATCTTTTGCCACTTTTATAAGTTTAGTAGCTTTATCTGAGATTTTTCCTACAGGATAAGTCCTTCCCGCATCAGCATGATATCCATTTTTGTTTATAGTAATATCCACACTAACAATATCACCTTCTTCAAGCACTCTTCCGCTAGGAATTCCATGAATGATTTCATCATTTACTGACGTGCATATTGCATATTTATATGCTTTACCACCTTCATATGGGCATTCCACTCCTACAAAAGAAGGTTTTGCTCCATTTTCTTTAATTATTTTCATAGCTATGTCATTTAAATACATAGTTGTAACTCCAGGTTTTACCTCTTCTTCCATTTTTTTAAAAACCTTTTTAACGATCTCTCCTGAAATAGCCATAAGTTCTATTTCTTTTTCACTTTTAATACTTATCATTACAACTTCCTCTTTTCACTATTTTACTTCTTTTACGATTCTTTCTGGATGACCAGATGAATCTAAAGTTCTTAACACTCCTTTATCATTATAATATTTAATTATAGGTGCTGAGTTAGATTTATATACATCAATCCTCTTTTTTAAAGTTTCTTTCGTATCATCTGTTCTTACAATAAGCTTGCCACCACAAACATCACATATATCTTGAATCTTAGGTGGAAAATCAATTCCATACATTTTTCCACACGATACACATGACTTTCTTTCCAATATTCTCTTAAATACAAGTTCATCAGAAGCAATTAACTCTATTGCCATATCAACTTTTTTTCCTAGTTTTTCTAAAAGCTCATCAAGTAGTTTTGCTTGATTTATAGTTCTTGGATAACCATCTATTATTGCTCCTTTTTTACAATCTTCTTTTACAAGTCTATCATGAAGTAATTTAGTTATAATCTCATCAGATATAAGTTCTCCTTTAGAAAGCTTATCAGCTATAGCATTATCTACTTTTGCAACCTCTCTTAAAAGATCTCCTGTAGAGATATGAGGTATATTTAAAGCTTTTGATAAAATATCAGACCTTGTTCCTTTTCCTGTTGCAGGTCCTCCCAACATAATATATATCATTTTCATCACTCCTATTAACATATATATTATCACACAAAACATAAAAAAAGTAAATGATTATTACTTTTTTTACTATTTTTATCTATATTTCTATATAATTATGTGATACTGCACGTATTAATCTATTCATTATACTAATTCCTATTCCTTCCTTTTTTACTCCTTCAACTATACAAATACTTGGTTTTAATTTATCAACTTTTCTTAAGGCAGTAAAAATATTCTTAGATATTTCAAGTAAATTTAGCTTACTTCCTAAATTAATATATTCTACTAAATCAGTTTTAAAAAAACATTTGTGTTCATTAAAACCAATAACACATACATTATCATTTCTATATTCATTAATAACATCATGTATTTTATTAATCATTTTTTCTTCATTTTCACTATATACTAGTACACATTTCGTACTAGGAGCATAGTGCTTGTATTTCATTCCAGGTGATTCAACCTTGTTGTTTTTATTCTGATTACTAAAAAGTTTGTCATCATATTCTACAATACAATTACCAACAACTGTTTCTATATCTTCTTTAGTGATCTTACCAGGTCTTAATATACATACTTTACCATTTATTACTTTAGCAACAGTAGATTCTATCCCTATGTCACTATCTCCATAATCTATTATATAATCAACTTTGTCTTTTAATTCTACATATATATCCTCTATTTTTGTTCCACTAGGCTTGCCAGAGATATTAGCACTTGGTGCAGCAATTGGTACACCTGAGAGTTCAATTAATCTATTTGCTACAATATTTGTAGGCATTCTTATCCCTACTGTTTCTAAATTTGCAGTAACCTCATATGGTATCTTATCATTTTTAGGCAAAATCAATGTAAAAGGTCCTGGAAAAAATGCATTAATTAATTTCCATTCAATATCTGTTATTTTTTCCATGCAAGTAACCGATTGCAACATATCCAAATTTGAAATATGTACAATTAAAGGATTATCTTGTGGTCTTCCTTTTGCTTCAAATATTTTTTTAACAGCATCAGCACAAAATGCATTTACACCTATTCCATATACTGTCTCAGTAGGAAAAACAACAACATTTCCATTTTTTATATAGTTTGCCGCATCAATAATTTCACCATCTGTAAATTCTTTATTTATTTTTATATACTTATTCATACTTATCCATAACCTAACTTAACAAAGCAATTATATCATAAAGTCAAATATTTATCAAGAAAAAGCAGATACGGAAATTTCCGTATCCACTTTATTTCAAATTTGGTATCTTATAACAATTTCATCCCCATGAATATATACCTTTTCCAAAAAAGCAGGTAATTTGTTATAATGTAAGAAGCACATTATGTCATAACATAGAAAATTTACCTTTTCTATGTTATCTTTCCCACAACTATAGCAATATAACACGGAACTATGAAAAATCATAAGATGCGTATGCTCAAGTCCATTGCTCGAAAATAGATTGGCAATTAAGTTATTCCAAATTTGTGGTACAACATTTTTCAAAAACTCAAGGTTTATCCGTATCTTGGTATAATTCGAACTAATCTTTTCTATGTATTCTGGTATTTCAAGAAAGTCAATTTTAAAAATGTCTTCTTCCTTCATAATAGAGAAAGCATCATTCCCGATAAATTTAGATATATGATCAACTATATCCTCTTTATCCATTTTAACAATTCCTACATCAGATATAAATTGTATAAGTCCATATTCATCCATGTCTTGAATAATTTCTTCATCCATATTATCCATAAACATTTTAATGGAATACAACAATTTATATGCCTCTCCATAAGATAAGTTTTTGCTTGAATTTGTCAGAAAAAAAGGTAGCGAAATGTTTCTTGTATCAACTTCATAGTTCATATAGCATTCCTCCTTATTAAATTTGAAAAACAAACTAAAAATGTAATAAAATTATATCATACTTTTTTAAAAAAATAAAGAAAATTTAAATATTTTAATTTGTTTTTGAAGTTTTTCCCAAATAGCAAAAAAATGTTTACATATATGCCTTTTAGTGGTATAATATTATCATACAGGAATAATGTAATTATATGAAAAATCTACAATTTTGCGATAGGGAATCGGGAATTTGTATCCGGTGTTGAAAACTCTAAATATATAGAGGATCCTAAAAGATGCAACTAGATGCCCACCTTTTAAAAAGGGTTTTATCGTTATATACATTATTTCTGTATAATAAATGTTGGGGTGAGAAATTAAAATCTTATACCCAACATTTATTATGTATCAAAAATAATTATTTTCACAGAAACTTTTGCAATCAGTCTACACATCCAACTTTATATATATTCCTATATTATAGGTATATATTTTTATGATTTGAGACCAGAACCTACAACTTTATTCATTATAGAAGTCCAAGTTTTACATCCTACTATCCCATCTGCTGTTAATGAATTATTTTTTTGATAAGCTATGACTTGTGATTTTGTTTTGTTTCCAAATATTCCATCAATTGTCCCCGTGTTATATCCTAGATGATTTAAAGAATCTTGTAGTATTGCTACATAAACTCCTCTGCTCCCATATTTCACTAAAGGGTAGCCACCTGTACTACAAGCTGGCGTTCCTATTCTTCTATCTACATGTACCCATGTAGGTGTTAATACTTTTGGTTCAACATATCCCCACACTCCAAGACTTGAAGCCAAATTTCTTAATTTGTCCCTTTGTGATGATGACATTTTTTGTCCCAAATCGAAAGCTGTTCCTGCATAATGCTGTGATTGTGCTACACAGTTGTACCTTTTTTTACGCTCCAAATATATGTGAGTATAAAATACAACTATTTACTTTTTTTATAATGTATATGATTATTTTGTGATAATGTCTTAATAGTTATTTTAGGAAAATGTCCCGAAAA
>CAZQJQ010000012.1:0-34140 GCA_964593045.1 uncultured Clostridiaceae bacterium | reverse complement strand
AGAAAAATGAATTTAAACAATATAATTTTTTTGATTATGGTGATGACAGTGCAAAGAGTTAGTAACAATTCCCTTATACTAATACCTAAGTGTGAAAAATATGTTCAGTATATGATTGATGCTTTAAATAAGTTACCAAGATTTGAAAAATTTAATATAGGAAATAATTTTAAAAATATAATGTATGAAATGATTTCAAATGTAATATATATTTCTAAAATTGAAAAGAAGTATAGGTTACATTATTGTAATTTAATAGATGCACAAATTGTGATACAAAGAATATACATTAGGATAATGTATAAAAATAGGAATATAGATGAGAAGAAATATTTAGTAAGTATTAAAATGCTTGATGAAATAGGGAGAATTTTAGGTGGATATGTTAAGTCTTTGGGTGTAGATTATGCCAAAAAAAGTTAAAAAGATATATGATAGTGTACTTACGTACAATAACTTGTATAAGTCATATTTAGATTGTAAAAAAGGTAAGAATTATAGAAATGATGTAATTAAATTTTCTTTAAAATATGAATTATATTTATTTAATATGTTAAATGATCTTAAGAATATGGACTATAGATTTTGTAAGTATAAAGAGTTTTATGTTTTAGAACCTAAGAAAAGAAGAATACTTTCTTCTACGTTTTCTGATAGAATAGTACATACTTGGTTTGTAAAATATATATTAGAACCTGTTTTTCTTAAGCAATTTATTGCTACTTCATATGCATGTATAAAAAATAGAGGAATGCATAGAGCAGTATTTGATGTGCAAAGGGCTATGAGAATATATAAAAGGGAGAATGAAGATTATTATTATATTTTAAAATTTGATGTATTAAAATATTTTGACAATATTAATAAAAATATATTAATTAAAATAATTTCAAAAAAAATTAGTGATGAAAAAGTATTATGGTTTGTTCAAGAAATTTTAAATTCTAGTAATGAGTATTATGAAGATAGAAATGTAGGAATACCAATAGGAAATTATACATCACAGATTTTTGCCAATATATACTTAAATGAATTAGATTATTATATAAAAAAGGAAATAAAGTGTAAAAAATATTTTAGATATATGGATGATGGGATACTAATTTTTAAAACAAAAAATGAGGCAAAAAAAGCATTAACTAGTATAGAAATTTTTTTAAATGAAAAATTAGGACTTAGATTAAATAAAAAAACAAATATTTTTAAGAATACACAAGGTATTAATTTTTGTGGATATTATATAACTGAGAAATTTTTAAAATTGAGATTTAAAGGAAAACAAAAACTAAAGAAAAAATTAAAGTTAATAAACAAGTTAATTTTTTCAAGAAAAATAACTGTATCAGAATCAAAAATAATGTTAAGAGGACATATAGGGTATATATGTCATGCTAACATACAAAATTTAGTTAATAAATTGTTTGTTAATAATGAATAATGAACAATTTGTTAAAATATATAGGGATAATTTCAAAAACAGCGATAATCGTGTAAATCGTGGTGGTAATTACAACAACAATGGTAGCAACAATCCAGCAGCCAACCGCAACAACAACAGTACGTCTAATAGTAACGGCAACATAGGCTTTCGTTTTGTGCTCTAATATTTTTCTAGATTTTTTAGTTTATGGACTAATTACAATGAGATATTAGTATTAAAGGGAAATTATTCCTTCCTAATTTACATTATTGTAAATGTGGTAAATACATGTAAAAAAGGCATATTAGTAATATATTTTATGAATGTATGTTTCTTTTTTGGGGGATAACTTTAAGTTTCCCCTTATTTAATATATAAGGAGATAATGTATATGAACAATTGTATAATACAAGGTAAAATAACAAATTTAAAAGAAGAAGTATTGTTTAGATATAATGATTTAAAGGCACAATTAACTGTATATATGCAAATAGATTGTAACAAAGAAAATGTTATGCAATGTATAATATATGATGAAAAGATAAATGAATTTTTAGATAAATATTTAGGTAATGGTTTAAACAGTTATATTTTTTTAGGGCATTTAAGAAATACAAAAAATAATAGAAATAGAGGTGCGTTTTTAGAAGTAAAAGAAATATATTAATAGTGAAGTGGGACTCACTTGTGGGACTCACTTGGGACTCCTTTTTACACAAAAATAATGAATTTTAAGAAAGTTTGAAAAAAGCAAGTAGCAATAAAAGCCTTGAAAATGCTACAAAGTTAAAAAATAGAGGCTATAAAAAACCTCTTTATGGTTGCGGGAGTAAGACTCGAACTTACGACCTTCGGGTTATGAGCCCGACGAGCTGCCAACTGCTCTATCCCGCGATAAATTAATGTAAATAAAGTATAATACTTTTTTAAGTAAATGTCAATTGTTTTAATATAATTTATGAAAAAAAACTAAAAAAATACAAAAACACAGTTACAATTCAGACTACTATGTATTAAAAACGTATAATTAACATTTATTAGCATAAAAGAAAACATAATTAAGTGAAAATTAAAAGTAATTATGAATTATAACTTTTTATATATTTAAGTAATATCAACGGTTACATAGTTTTTAACTATATTTATAATTTTACTAGTCTGAATAGTAACAAAACACATGAAAAAGTTGTAATTTAAAGATAAATATGATATTATACGGAACTTAAACACTTTTGAATAACGATATATCTTATAACTATTGAAAATAGGTCTTTTTTTTGTCAAATTTTCGACTTTACTATTGCGTACATTGCTCGTATAGTGTATAATAATATTATACAAGGGAGGAAATGTATGAGAATCAAAACTAGTAAAACTAAAAACACTATACAATACACCATTATCAAGGATATTAACAAAAACGGAAAAAGAACTACTTGCGTTTATGAAAATATTGGTAGCTTTGAAAAATTAAAACTTAGAGCAGGTGATAAAGAGCCTCTTAAATGGCTAAATGAATATGTTAAAGATTTAAACGAAAAAAATAAAGCGGAATCTTTACCTGTGATTATTCAAAAAAGTCCTAATAAATTAATTGACAAAAATGTACAAAAATCTTTTAATATTGGATATCTATTTTTACAAGATATTTACTACAAGTTAAAACTGGATAATATTTGTAAACAAATTACTGATAAATATCAATTTAAATTTGATTTAAATGATATCTTATCAAAACTAATTTATTCCAGAATTATTTTTCCCGCTTCTAAATTAAAAACTTTAGAACTAGCTAAATTTTTTTTAGAACAACCTAATTTTGAGTATCAACACATTGAAAGAGCATTACCTATTATTTGTGAAAATATGGACTTTATACAATCTGAACTCTACAAAAACAGTTGTAATTATATGGAAAGAAATAATAAAATATTATATTATGATTGCACTAATTATTATTTTGAAATAGAAGAAGATTCTGGATTAAAACAGTATGGAAAATCAAAGGAAAATAGACCTAATCCAATTGTTCAAATGGGTTTATTTATGGATGGTAACGGTATCCCTCTAGCATTTGATGTAACACCAGGAAATACAAATGAACAAATAACATTAAAACCTCTTGAAGAAAAAATAATTAAAGATTTTAATACATCAAAATTTGTTGTTTGCACAGATGCGGGACTTGCTTCAATATCTAATAGAAAATTCAACAATACAAATGATAGAAAATTTATAACAACTCAATCTATTAAAAAATTAAAGTCTCACTTAAAAGAAGAAGCTCTTGATTTAACAAGCGGATGGTACTTATATGATAGTAAAAAAAGTTATAACATTTCAAAATTAAGAACAGATGAAAAATTAATTGAACAATATAAAGATAAAGTTTTCTATAAAGAAAGATGGATAAAAGAAGATGAACTTGAGCAAAGACTAATTATTACATATTCTGTAAAATATCAAGAATATCAAAAAAACATTAGAAATAATCAAATTAATAGAGCTAAAAAATTAATAGAAAATAATCCAAAAAAAATAACTAAAGCTAAACAAAATGATCCAAAAAGATTTATAAAAACTATAAACATAACAGATGATGGAGAAATAGCAGAAAAAATCAATTATAGTATTGATCAAAGCATTATAGATGAAGAATCAAAATATGATGGATTATATGCTGTTTGCACTAATTTAGAAGATTCAGTAGAAGATATAATAGAAGTGAATCGTAGGCGTTGGGAAATTGAAGAAAGTTTTAGAATAATGAAAAGTGATTTTAAATCAAGACCAATCTTTCATTCAAAAGATGAAATGATAAAAGCTCATTTTATTACCTGCTTTCTTTCTCTAATTGTTTATAGATTTTTAGAAAAAAAGTTAGATGAAAAATATACTGTTTCTGAAATAATAAAAACATTAAGAACAATGGATATTAAATTAGAAAATAATGATTCCTATTCTCCTAATTATATTAGAACAGATTTAACAGATGACTTGCATGACAAATTCGGCTTTAGAACTGACTTTGAAGTTATGAATATAAAAAAATTAAAAAGAATTTTCAAACAAACTAAAAAGTAAAAAATGTACGCTTTTTTTTACAAATCAACAAACTCTCCATTCCTTTATTTCTAAGGGGATAGAGAGTTTTTGCTCTTCTAAAAGTGTTTAAGTTGAGATTATAGCATATTTGTCAATATATCATATATATTTTTTTTAAACGGTTGAATATATAAGTAATATATAGTATAATAGTTTTTGTGAAAGAGGATATATGTAGTAATAACTTGTGAAAGTATTACACTATAGTTGATTTATATACTTTTAGAAGTTATTATTACATCCGCTTTTACAATATAAAAGGAGGAAAGTTTATGTTTAAAAAATATGAAATGGATTTTGCAGGTAAAAAACTAGTTTTTGAAACTGGGAAAATGGCTGGACTTGCAAATGGATCTTGTTTAGTAAGATATAATGATACAGCTGTACTTGTCAATGCAACTATGTCAAAACAGCCAAGAGAGGGAATAGATTTTTTACCCCTTTCAGTAGATTATGATGAAAGGTTATATTCAGTTGGAAAAATACCTGGTAGTTTTATGAAACGTGAAGGCAGACCATCGGAAAAAGCAATATTGGTATCTCGTGTTATTGATAGACCTATAAGACCACTATTTCCAAAGGATTATAGAAACGATACCGCAATAAACATTACATCTATGTGTATAGACCCTGATGTATTGCCAGAAGTACCAGCAATGATTGGATCTTCACTTGCACTTAATATCTCTGATATACCTTTTGATATTTCAGTTGGTGCAGTAAAGGTTGGATTAGTTGATGGTAAACTTGTACTTAATCCAACTCTTGAAGAAAGAGAAAAATCGTTACTTGATTTAACTGTGGCTGCTACATATGATAAAGTATGTATGATAGAGGCAGGTGCTTCAGAAGTTGAAGATTCAAAAATGTTAGAAGCTATTAAGCTTGCACATGAAGAAATTAAAAAAGTATGTAAATTTATTGATGATATAAAGGCTGATATTGGTAAGCCAAAAGCAAGTTATAAATCATTTGCTATACCTGAAGAACTATATAATGAAATAAATAAAATTGTTGGAGATTCAATGAAATCTGCGGTTTTAGTAAAGGATAAAACAGTAAGAGATGAAAATATAGATAAAATAAAAGAAAATGTAAAAGAAGAATATATTAAAGAACATTCAGAAGAAAAATATAATGAAAATAAATCTATGATATCAGAAGCACTATATAAAATAGAAAAAAAATGTGTTAGAAATCTTGTTATATCAGAGTCTAAAAGAGTTGATGGTAGAGGTTTAGATGAAATAAGACCACTTAGTGCAGAGGTTCATTTATTTGAAAGGACACATGGTAGTGCGTTGTTTACAAGGGGACAAACACAAGTATTATCTATGGTTACGCTAGGGACTACTTCAGAAGAACAAACATTAGATGGACTAGATGAAGATGTTTTTAAAAGATATATCCACCATTATAATTTTCCACCATATAGTGTTGGTGAAGCAAGACCATCTCGTGGACCTGGTAGACGTGAAATAGGACATGGAGCTCTTGCAGAAAGAGCACTTCTTCCAGTTATACCATCAAAAGAAGAATTTCCATATACAATTAGAGTTGTATCTGAAGTATTAAGTTCAAATGGTTCTACATCGCAAGGAAGTGTATGTGCATCAACACTTGCACTTATGGATGCAGGTGTACCAATAAAATCAATGGTAGCAGGTATATCAACAGGGCTATTTACTAAAGATGAAGATTCAACTGATTATATAATGGTTACTGATATTCAAGGAATTGAAGATTTTTTCGGAGATATGGATTTTAAAGTAGCAGGAACTAAAAAAGGTATTACTGCTATACAAGTTGATATAAAAATAGATGGACTTACATATGAAATAATAGAAGAAGCATTTAAAAGAACAAATGTAGCAAGACAATATATTCTAGATGAAGTTATGTCAAAAGTAATTGATAAACCAAGAAATAGCATTTCAAAATATGCACCAAAGATTGAGACTATAAACATAAATCCAGATAAGATAAGAGATGTAATTGGAACAGGTGGCAAGGTAATTAATAAAATCATTGAAGAAACTGGAGTTAAAATTGATATAGAAGATGATGGCAGTGTATTTGTTGCAGGTGTAGATTCTCAAATGGTAAATAAAGCTATAGAAATAATAATATCTCTTACAAGAGATATAGAATTAAATGAAGTATATATGGGTAAAGTAACTAAGCTATTTCCATTTGGAGCATTGGTAGAAATTCTGCCAGGTAAGGAAGGCATGTTACATATATCTAAAATCTCAGATAAAAGAATAGAAAAAGTAGAAGATGTATTAAAAATTGGTGATGATATTTTAGTAAAAGTAATAGAAATAGGAAAAGAAGATGGTAAATTTAGTTTATCAGCAAAAGATGCTATGAAAGTTTAGGTGATATGGCTTATGCAAGTATATGCATTTGTTGGAAAGACTCGGTACAGGTAAAAGTTATCGTGCACAATCAGTTGCAAAACAATTTGGTATAAAATATATAATAGATGATGCTATTTTAATAAAAGATACTAAAGTTTTAGCAGGAAGGTCAGCAAAAACTGAAGCAACTAAAATTGCTTCAGTAAAATCTGCTATATTTCTTGATGAAGAAAAAAGAGAAATTATGATAAAAGCAATAAGAAAAGAGAAACCAGATAAACTTCTTATACTTGGAACATCGGATGAGATGGTAGAAAAAATTGCAAATAATTTAGAATTAGGGGAAATATCAAAAAAAATATATATTACAGATATAGCAACTGATGAAGAAATACAAATGGCAAGAAAATCAAGACTAGAAGAGGGAAAACATGTAGTACCAGTCCCTACTTTTGAAATAAAAGAACAGTTTTCAGGATATTTTTTAGATCCACTTAGAATATTTAATTTATTTAATAAATCAAATGATAAAGTACAAGAAACATCTGAGAAAACCATAATTAGACCAACATATAGTTATTTGGGTAATTACTATATTTCAGAAAGAGCAATAAATAGTATTATAGAATACGTGCTTTTAAAGATAGATGGAATAACTAAAATTCAGAGAATTATAACCCATAAATATATTGATGGTATGAAAATAGATATTGATTTAGAAATAAAATATGGAATAAATATACCAAGCCTAAGCGGAAAAATAAGAAATACAGTAATATATGCAATTGATAGTACTACAGGTATAAATATTTTTGGTATAAATATAAATATAAAGGGAATAAGTAATTAAAAATAAAATAAAAAAATATATAGAAAGTCAAAATTATGTATTGTAAATACCTAATTTTGACTTTTATTAAAATTTATGATATTATATTATGGCTAGACTAATTCATATTAAGTCATAATTATGACTTTAAAATAAATAATATATAAAAATGGGAGTGAGTATAATGGCAATCACGTTAAAACCAGAGCAAGAATATTTAGTAATTGACAACAGTAGGTTAATTTATGATGTGCTTAAAAACTTTAATTATGATTACAACGAAAAAGAAGATTTGTTTTCAACAGGTATGCTAGGACTAATAAATGCTGCAGCAACTTATGATCAGACAAAAGATATTAAATTTGCAACATATGCTTATGTATGTATAAAAAATGAAATCAACAATTACTTTGGCAAGATCGATCCTAACGAATATACTAAGAAGCACTTAGAAGACAAGGTATATTCTAAATCTGATACAACAATACTTGACATCACTGAAGATCAGTCACAAGATTATATGGATATGATATATGGTTTTGAAACTTTTAATGACATAGAATATGCTTTAGAAATAATCTTAAATGAATTTAGACGGAATGAAAAAATTGCAATGCTATTAAGACTTCATGGAATGAAGATAAATAAAATTGCAAAGCATATTAATGTAAATACATCACAAAGGGTTTCTCAGCTATGTATAACGGCATTTAGAAAGCTTAAGGAAAGTGTTGAAAATAACAGCGATAACAGAGTAACTTATTTAATACGATGTGTATACGAGGATAATAAATTGAATATCTTTTTTACAACAAACTCTAGCAATGCAGCAAATGACATTAAGCAAGAAATTGAGCAAAAATTTTCTAGGGTGAATGTAACTGTTTCTGTAAATGTGGAAACTATAAAAATAGCTATACCAAGAAATAACAACACCTTTTATATTTTAGCATTATTAGTACCATATATTGATGTAGATGTACAAGAAATTGTATATAAAAATGAGGTATTAGATCCAATAACAATTGTTAAGTATTATCTCTCAATACGTTCACTTAGTTTTACAATTGATCAACTTGAAAAAGTTTTTCCTAATGTAAAAAAATCCATCGTTTGCAAAGCAATAGACATAGGAATTAAAAAAAGACTTATTAATAACCGTGACAACAGATATTATATAAAAAAAAGGAACCTTTAATTTAGAGGTTCTTTTTTTTATATAACTACTATATTTATTGATTGAGGTATAATTTGGATATTTAATTTATTAGTGTAGAAAACTTCACCATCAATATTTGCTGGAAATTTTTTATTTGATACAATAGATATTTTTTGTGCTTTTAAAATTGAAACTTCTTTTAAATCAGTATGAGTTCCTTTTTTGTATTTAGGAAGAAGCTTAAGCTTTTTTAAAAGATTTGTTTTATCAGCTAGACATATATCTAGGGTTGCATCATATATGTTTGCATCTGGACATGGAGATATTCCACCTCCATAGTATTTACCATTTGAAACAGCAATTAAAGTAAAGTCTTTTTTTACTACTTTATCACCATCAATTCTAACTTTAAATTTAAAATTTCTAGATGAAAAAAGTGTATATATAATTGAAAGTGAATATTTAAATTTACCAGTTACTAAGGGGACATTTCTAAATACATCTAGATTTTTAGCAACCATTGCATCAAAACCAGCACTAAGAATATTTATACAAAAAGTATGTTTACCTATTTTTAAAACATCTACTTTAGTTGCCTCTTTATCAATTGAGTTTATGATAATTTTTCTCATACTTTTATATTTACCATAGTTTTTTATAAAATCATTACCTGTACCAGCAGGAATTACCACAATATCGCTACTAGTTCCATATATTCCTGTAACAATTTCGTTTAATGTACCATCACCACCAAGACTATATAAACGACAAGTTTCAATATTTGCAATTTTTGTTACATATTCTGTTATATGACCTTTATATTCTGAAATAAATATCTCTGATTCAATCCCATATTTTTTTAGCAGCTTGTATACTCGTTTACCTATACTAATATTTCTTTTTTTACCAGCTACAGGATTTACAATTATAACATGTCTCATAAAAAACTCCTTAAAACATACTATTATTTTATCACATAATACATTAAATAACAATAAAATTACTAGTCATGTACACAAAATTACTTATTCTAACTCCGTTTTATATTTTTAGTATTGATGATTATATATTAATATGATAGTATATAAATGTAGTATGTTAGAAAGGTAAAATATGAAAATTCTAGAATCCTATGTTACAAAAGTAATAGAAGAAAAATAGATGGTTCTGTAAGTGCAATGGAAGAATTTGCTAAATGGTATGAAAAAACAAAATAAAAAAGCAGAGGTTTAAGCAAAACCTCTGCTTTTTTGGTAGCGGCAACGGGAGTCGAACCTGTGACCTTTCGGGTATGAACCGAACGCTCTAGCCAACTAAGCTATGCCGCCATGTATGTAATTATAACTTATTAATACTATAAAGTCAATATTTTTTGATTAATTTTATATAAAAATAGGTACACCATTTTGTACTTATTTTATATTTTTAATTATATTTGTTGAAAAAATAAAGTATATAAGGTATAATCATATTGTCATGTTATATTTTTATATATATTGTTATCTAGTTAATTTATAATTCGTTATATAAAATGTAAAAGTATAGAAAGAAGGAGTTATGGGATTAAATATTGTATTAGTTGAACCAGAAATACCACAAAATACGGGTAATATAGCAAGAACATGTGCTGCTACTGGTTCAACTCTTCATTTAGTAAAACCACTTGGTTTTGATATATCTGAAAAAGCGGTAAGAAGGGCTGGATTAGACTACTGGGATAAGGTAAATATTGTAACTCATGAAAATTTAGATGCATTTAAAGAGTATTCAAAAGGTAAAAACATTTTTCTTCTTACAACAAAAGCTAAAAAAATATATTCTGATGTTAAGTATAATGATGATGCATATGTTATATTTGGCCCAGAAACGAGAGGTCTTCCTGAATCATATATATTAGAAAATTTTGAAAATGCAGTAAGAATACCTATGGGATATAATATACGTTCACTTAATTTATCAAATAGTGTTGCAATTGTAGTTTATGAGGCACTAAAACAAAATCTTTTTTTTGATTTAGAAATGAAGAGTAATTATTTTGATGAAAAATGAAAGGGGTAAATATGAAAAAATTTAAAAAAATTAATTTTGGTTTGGTATTAACTATAATTACTTTATGTATTGTAGTTATATATAATGTGAGGTTAGAATCATATAGATCTGAACAAAAGGAATCTATAAAAAAAGTATGTGAAAGCTATATTGATTTATATAACAAATATAGTATGTTGGATGAAAAGTATAGGACTATTCCCAAAACTATAACTGATGAAGAGTATACTAAATATCTTGATACTATGAAAGAAGATGTAAAAAAAGTTACTATAAATAATGAAAAAGTTGTTAGTTCACAATATGAGTATTTGAAATCTAATTTAGAATATGCTTCTAAATCAAATATAGTTATAACAGAATCAAACAGAAATATATCTCAGATAAAGAGTTATGCATTTGTTGATGATACTGTAACTGTTGAGTTTACTATATCTGGTGATGTTAGATATATTACTGATTCAAATAAAGAAGAACAAATACAAAAAATTGATTCTAATATGTTTCCAAATGCAAAGATTATTTTAAAAAATGAAGATGGTGAGTGGAAAATTACATATGCATATATATTTAATTCATTACAAACTTTAGGATTTTCTACAGATACATATGTTGGAGGTTAGATATGAGTGATAATGTAATTTTAGAAATAAAAAATGTAACTAAGTTTTTTTCAAAAAGAAAAGTAATCGATAATATATCTCTTGATATAAAAGAAGGAGAGGTTTTTGGATTTTTAGGTCCAAATGGTGCGGGTAAAACTACAACTATAAAAATGGTCGTAGGACTTATATCTCATGATTCAGGCACTATTAAAATTAATGGCTATGATAATGTAAAAAAACAAGAAAAAGCATTAAGTTATGTTGGAGCTATAGTTGAAAATCCAGATATGTATGATTATTTAAGCGGATATGAAAATTTAAAATTAAAAGCAAGAATATTTGATATAAAGAAGGAAAGAATTAATGAGGTTGTAGAGTTAGTAGGGCTAAAAGATAGAATAAAAGATAAAGTAAAAAAATATTCTCTTGGAATGAAACAAAGACTTGGACTTGCTCAGGCACTTTTACATAATCCTAAAATATTAATACTTGATGAACCAACAAATGGACTAGATCCTGCTGGTATAAGAGAACTAAGAGATATACTAAAAAAATTGGCACATAAAGAGGGGGTAACTGTATTTGTTTCAAGTCACATCTTAAATGAAATGCAACTTATGTGTGATAGAATAGCAGTAATTGATAATGGGCAGATTATAAAAGTGGAAAATATAAATGATGCACTTACTGTAAATAATTCGGATAATAAAAACATGTATAAAATATATATTAATACGTTAAATAAATTAACTGAAGTATTTAAAGACAGCAATTATGAGTATAAAGTTGATAATGATATTACTAGTTTTGATATTATGCTAAAGAAAGAGGAAGTACCTAACGTAGTAAAATTATTAGTTAAAAATAAAATTGACATATATGAAATAATAAAAGAAAAAGTATCATTAGAAGATGCCTTTTTAAATATTACAAAAGGAGGTAATAAGTAATGATGAGATTTAATAGATTATTAAAAAATGAAAAAATAAAATTATTTAAGAAAAAATCAACTATTATCTTCATTATACTAATAATTTTAAGTAGTTTTGCATGTGTTGGACTTACATTTGCAATAAAATATAGTTATTCTAATTATTCATATAATGCAATGAGTGAGGAAAATTTAAAAAGTCAAATAGAATATTTGAAAACAGTAAACGATAATAATAGTAAAGCATCTATTGAAATGTATGAATATGTACTTAATAATAATATAAACATTGAGAAAAGTTATTATTGGAAAACACAGGCTGTATATAGTTTAATATCATTAAAAGCTGAGTTATATGATTTACAAGACTTAACGCCAGATGAACCTATATACATAAGTATGGCAACAACTGATAATTACGTAACTAAGTTAGAATCACAGATTGATGAAATGTTTAATGCTTTAAAAACAGATGATTATTATAAATATATTGATATACAAATAAGTTCATATGAAGAACAATATAAAGATAAAGAAATAACAGAAGAAGAAAAAAACATAAATATTGAAATATTAAATATAACTAAAAAATATGAAGTGGGAAAAGAAAATGATACTAAAGATGAAAGTAGATCATCTCTTCTTACAGAAATAATGAATTTGAAATTGAATTTAGCAAATGGAGTAGATGATGATAATATACCACTTACAGAAGAAAAGAAAGATGAAATAAATAATACAATATTAGTTGATATGTATAAACTAGAAAATAACATTGAAGTAACACCAGCATATTCAAATGAAACTAATTATAAACAGTTATTTTTAAATTTATCAGAAGGACTTTCTGGCGGATTAATCTCATTGTTTATGATAATTGTCGCTGGAGGAATAATGTCACAAGAATTTTCAAAAGGAACAATAAAGTTATTAACTATAAATCCTGTTAAAAGATGGAAAATATTGCTATCAAAAATTTTAATTTGTATAATAATATCAATAATTTTATCACTTCTTATGGCTGGAATAACTGTAGGTCTTGGAGAAATATTCTTTAGTGATTATACAGTAGCACCTTATGTTTATGTAAATAATGGAGTAGCAACTTCTATATCTGTTATACCATATACAATTCTTAGATTTTTAGCAAATGATATAAGTATTATAGTATATACAATACTTGCACTTATGTTATCAGTAATAACAAGAAATACTGCAGCATCAGTTGGTATAGGAATATTTGTATATATTGGGGCATCTACTGCAGTTGAAATAATAAATGCATATATAACATCAGAATGGATAAAATTTTTACCATTTAACAACTTAGATTTTACAAGCAAAATATTTAAAGATACATCTAGTCTAACATCAAGTACAATATCATATAATAGTGTTATATCAAGTATAACTCTTGATTTTTCAATTTGTGTAATAGCAGTATGTTTAGTACTTATGTTAGTTACAATGTTTGAATCATTTAATAAAAGAGATATTAATTAAAATTAGGAGGACTTATGGAAATAATAGAAATAATAAAAGTAATACTTATTGGTATAGTAGAAGGAATAACTGAATGGCTACCTATAAGTAGTACAGGACACATGATACTTTTAGATGAGTTTATAAAATTAAATGTAAGTGATGCATTTATGGAAATGTTTAGAGTGGTAATACAACTTGGTGCTATTATGGCAGTGGTAGTTCTATACTTTAATAAATTAAATCCATTTTCAAATAAAAAAAACAAGGAAGAAAAAAAGGATACAATAAATTTATGGGGCAAGGTATTAGCAGCATCAATACCGGCTGCAATAATAGGATTGTTATTTGATGATAAAATTGATCAGGTGTTCTATAACTATGTAGTCGTTGCTATAATGTTAATAGTATATGGTATTTTGTTTATTGTAGTAGAAAACTATAATAAAGGTAAAAAGCCTAAAATAGAGACACTAAAAGAACTTACATATAAAACTGCTTTAATAATTGGGGTATTTCAAATACTTGCATTAATACCAGGAACATCAAGGTCAGGTGCAACAATACTTGGTGCTATCCTTATAGGAACATCAAGGTCAGTAGCTGCGGAATTTACATTTTTTCTTGCAATACCAGTTATGTTTGGAGCTAGTCTTCTAAAACTTTTAAAATTTGGAATGGCATTTTCTGGAATTGAAATATTAATATTATTAATTGGAATGATAACTGCTTTTATTGTTTCAATATTTGCAATTAAATTCTTGATGAAATATATTAAAAATAATGATTTTAAAGCTTTCGGATACTATAGAATTGTTCTTGGTGTTATAGTTCTTTTGTATTATATATTAAAATAGCTAAAACCATAATATATACCACATATGTAATATATTGACATATGTGGTATAATTATCATACGAAACCAACAAAGACCGATAATAACTATTTAGGAGGCAATGTCATGGTTACAACAGTTTGTAAAGAAAAAAATCGGAATTATGAAAATTTAAGGAATACCGTTATTTTAACAATATTTCTTGCGGTTTTCTCGGATGAATATGCATATGATCAAAAGTTCTTGATTAGCAAGTCAGCATGGTTTGCACATATTAAATTAAGGAAGTTTGAAAAAGCAATATTTGAAAACAATCTTTCGTTATATGAAAGGGATTTTTCAAAGAGTAAAAGAGAAGACTTAATAAAAAGAGTACAAGCTCTTACCGGAAATCAAACACTTAAGAATATTGCTGTAACAGACAGTTATCTTTACTCATTTATACTAGCTAACAAAGAAAAACTGGATTCTTTCTACTATCTTGTAGCTATGATTACGGATCAAAAATTATCAATTATTGAATCGGCGGTATTTTACGCATATACCATATATAACAGTTCAATAAATGAAGGGATTAACATCTGTGACATCGTTGAAAAAATTGTTTTGAAGGTTTTAAATGCAAAAGATGTTGCTTTTCATGAGGAAGATTATAGAGAGGATGTGTTTGTTGACTCAATAATTTCAACAACATATTTGACAAAAACGTCGAAAAATTAATATAATGAATAAAAGCACCTATAAATTTAGGTGCTTTTACTTGACATATATGGTATAATCATCACATAAAAACCACAACCAATTAATAATTTAAGGAGGTATTTGTTATGTATTCAGATGAAAAAAACAAAAAGTTAAGGGAAATAGTTGAATTTACAGTTTTCCTTGGTGTTTTTAATCGGTGTCAGTGCTATTCAAAAGAGAATATAACTTACTACACCAATCTTGCTTGGATGGAAGCACTGGATAACAATAGCATTGCAAAGAAAGTTATACCTGAATTATCAGGATCTCTTTCTAGCAGCAATCTTGAAATTGTTGACTTCCATAAAAAGGCTATCAAATGCCTAACTGATGGAACAACAATTGGGAAAATTCATGATAACTATCACTTTATGTATGATATTATCATACAAAACGAAGAAAAGTTTGATGTTTTTTTTACAATCATTTCAAAGCTTGAAGATTCTAAATTAGAGATGATTGAGACTGCGGTTATATCAGCATATGCAATTTATTTTGAAGACCATAACAAAAATGAAATTGACATAAATAAAATCATCCTAAAAATTTGTTGTACACTTCTTGAACTGAATTCTAATGACTTAATGAATGAACCCTACATTACTTCCATAGTTGAAGGTACCTATGTTCGTGAAACAAAAATTGCAGATGTATCAATTGCACTTACAAACACAATTTATACCGTAATTTCAACGATGAAGAACTAAAAAAAGCTCCACCAAAAATGGTGGAGCTTTACTTGCTTAGCCAAAGTTCAGTGCTACGTATAAGTATTGAGTGGAAATCAATGTTAAAACCAGCATATAATAAAAGCTGATACATTCCGTATGATGTTTTGACAGGTCTACAATCTCTTGAATTATTACATTTAAATGTAATAGTTTCGTTGTTTAAAGTATAAAATGTTAAGAAGGCGTTATTAGTTTCAATATTCGCGTTTATGTTTGCAAATATTATACTGTCTACAGATATTGTCTTAGTTAAATTTGAAAAAAATATTTTGCAATCTTTGTAATTATTAAGTCCGTTATATGTGTATTCTGTAAATGTTTTGTCTTTTAAAAAATCTGTAGGACAGCTTGCAAGTATCAATTTAAACACCCCCAATATTAATTAGAAAGTATATAATATATTTCGTGCTTGATAATATCATTAATGTCTAAATTTGTCAATATCAAGAATATATAATTTTGTTAAATGTCTTTAATGTGTTTTTTGTGAAAAAAATATTATTTACATTGAAAAAAATTATAAAATGTAATATAATAATATAAATTGAAGGAGGAATTTATTTGAGAAGAGATAAAATAACATACGAAGAAAAAGAAAAAAGAAATAAAAGAAAAATAATTGGTAAAATACTTGTACCAATTATAATTATAATTACAGTTATATTCATATTTTCAATGAAAAATTCTAATATATTACCACTTAAATATATGGTAATAATATCAATATTAATATCTATTTTTGCTACAGTATTACTTGTAATATTTAACACAAAAAAGAGTAAAAAAGCAAAAATTATTACAGGTATTCTTTTGTTGCTATACACTGCTGTATTATCAATAGCCATAACATATTTATTTAAATTATCCATTTTTTTAAATGATATAACTGCCTCATCTGATTATGAAACAAAAAACTTTTCTGTAATTGTTTTAAAAGATAGTGATTATTCTGAATTATCTGATTTAGATGGTGAAGAATTAAATTATGTTTTATCAGAAGATGAAGAAAGCATTAATGAAAAATTGGAAGAAGAAATTTCAAAATATACAAATTGCATTATGACTAAAGCAGATGAAATATCAGTAGTAAAGGATGCTCTTCTAAACGAAGATATTGCAGCTATGATAATAGATGATTCTCAAAAAACAATAATAGAAGAAGAAACGCCAGAATTTTACGATAAGATAAAAGTTATATATACATTTAGTATAAAAATGGAAGTAGAAACAATTTCAAAAGATGTTCAGGTTTCAGAAGAACCATTTAATATATATATAAGTGGTATAGATACATACGGAGATATAACAACAGTATCACGAAGTGATGTAAATATTGTAGCAACCGTAAATCCTAAAACACATCAAATACTTCTTACAACAATACCTAGAGACTCATATGTACAATTAAATGGAACAAAGCGGATATAAAGATAAATTAACTCATGCGGGAATTTATGGAGTAGATATGTCAGTTAAAACAATAGAAGATTTATTAGACATTGATATAAACTACTATTTTAAGGTAAATTTTTCATCAGTTGAAACTATAGTAAATGAGATAGGAGGAATAACAGCATATTCCAAATATACATTTACATCATATATTGGTAATTACAAATTTTATGAGGGATATAACCAAATGAATGGTGAACAAGCACTTGCATTTGCAAGAGAAAGAAAATCGTTTGCTGAAGGGGATATAATGCGTGGGCAAAACCAGCAAGCTGTTATTGAAGGTATACTAAGAAAAGCTACTACTTCAACTATAATAACTAAATATAGCTCTCTTTTAAACAAATTATCTAGTAAGTTTCAAACTAATATGCCTACTGAAAAAATCACTGATCTTATAAAATACCAAATAGCATCTAATCCAGAATGGACAATTACATCAATACATTTGACAGGTTCAGGAAGCATGCAATATACATATAGTTATAGTTCAGGAAAATTATCAGTCGTTATATTAGATGAAGATAGTATTCAAAGTGCTAAAGATAAAATTAAACAAGTAGAGAGTGGTACTACATTCGATAGTTCGTATGAAGAAGTAACAAATATAAATACACCAGTAAAAGTTGAAACTACTAATAATCAAGTAAATACAAATGTTGATACAGATACTACAAGTAATAAACAAGAAGAAAATGTAGAAGCTGAAGAAGAAACAAATACAACTATTGATAATGAAACAGATAAAGATGATGAAAATGAAGAAAATCAAGATGATAAAGATGAAAATGATGAAAATGATGAAAATGGTGATGTGAATATATATAAAGATACAACTGAATAATAAATTATAATTAGTAAAATATACTACAAATTAAACATAAACAAAAACTTGAAAAGTAGTTCACAGTATGATATAATAATATATTATTATATAAAGTCTTTTTTGTTATTACAAAAAGAAAAAATCGAAGGAGGAAATTGGTATGTCGATATTTCATAGCAAATCTGGCAAAAATCTACTTGTATTTCTTCTTATTGTTCTTGTTGGTGGTGCAACTGGTTTCTTAATTGGAAGTTATTACAGCCCAAAAGAATATTTGGTTACAGTTACTGACAAGGATATAAAAAATAGTAGTGATGACTCAAAGTATCTTGTCTTTACAGAATTAGAAAATGGAGAAACAAGAGTCTTCTCAGTTCAAGATTCACTCATCAAATGGCGGTTTGATTCATCGGATGATTATGCAGAAATTGAAATTGGAAAAACATACCGAGTTGAAGTAATTGGGTGGAGAATACCATTATTCAGTCAATATGAAAACATTATAGAATGTTATCAAGTCATTGACTAACAGCAATTTACAACACAGATTATTTTATCTGTGTTGTTTTTATATATTAAAAAAAGAGGCTTAAAGCCTCTTTAATGGTTGCGGGAGTATGACTCGAACATACGACCTTCGGGTTATGAGCCCGACGAGCTGCCAACTGCTCTATCCCGCGACAAATTGTTGTAAATAAAGTATAATACTTTTTGGCTTAAATGTCAATCTTTTTAATATAATTTATGCAAAAAAGCCTAAAAAATACATTATTGCTTGAAAAATAGCTCCAATTGTGGTATTATATTATATATTTATTTTTAACTTTATAATAATTTAGTAAAGATATCAGAATATGGTAACATATTTTGCATATATATTTTTTAAAAAGGAGCGTGTATATTATGCATGCACAGGTTGTTCAAATTTGGCTGGTGAAATCAGAAAAAGTAGAAGTCCAAGGCACATACGCAAAAATTAAGCCATATATTAAAAAAGGGTACAGGATATCGTATGAAAATAATGGCTATTATGTTCTCACGAAGCCATCGAAACTGAATGTTGAATTGCAATCTGAAGGTGGTGCAAGCAGTGTTTTCAATATGAAATATGATATCTTAAAAAGATATGGTAAACAAAGATTAACCACAAATGTGTATGACTGTTTTTTGGAGGAGGTTAAGTCTGGAAAAATCCAGTTTGAATATAATCCAGATGATAACACCTATTCGATGCGGTAACCTAATTTTTAAAGAGCAGAAACTAATATTTCTGCTCTTTTACATATTGCTTTTATTTATTTTTAATTATATAATAGACATGGTGATATTATGATAATTGAAAAATTAAAATATAAAGATATAGAAAAGTATAAAGAATTAATTGATGATAGTTTTGGTAGTAGTAATAATATTGAAGTATATAGAAAAATGTATAAAGAAGATTCAAACTATAATATAATTGTATGTAAGGATAATGATAAAATTGTGGGTAGTATAACATACATTACAATAGATTTATTTACTTTTAATAATCAGCCATTTGTTGAGTTATTTAATGTATGTACTAATATAGATTATAGAAGAATGGGCATTGCTGAAAAAATTCTTAAATATATAAAAAAAGAAGTAAAAAAATTAGGATATAAATCAATATATTTGACTTGTTTAGAAAATGCATGTGGAGCTCATAGGTTTTATGAAAATATGGGATTTAGAAAAACTGATAGTCCTAAATTTGTATTAGATTTAGATTAGTATATTTTAGATAGGGAGGTATATGTTTTGAAAATAACGGGTAAAGTTGCTACAATTATATATAAAAATGAAAGTAATGCATATACTGTAATTTTACTAAAATCGGGTACTAGCTATATAACTGTGGTGGGTGAAACAAATGATATTGAAGTTGGAGATGAAATTGAGTTAGAAGGTATATATGAAAAACACAAAAATTATGGAGAACAATTTAAATTTTCTACATGTTTTAAGGTAATGCCAAAAGATTCAGTTAATTTGATTTCATATATTGCAGAAAATATAAAAGGAGTGGGGAAAAAAACTGCTAAAAACATAATTGATGAATTTGGTGAAGATACAGTTGATGTAATAAGATTTTCTAAAGAAAAACTTTTAAATATAAAGGGTCTAAATGAAGAAAAAATAAATACTTTGTCTGATTTTTTTAATACTGAATGGGAAAAATGGAATATAATAAAATATTTATCTGAATTTGGTATGTCAGTTGTAATGGCAAATAAAGTATATCAAAACTTAGGTACAGATACTATAAATATAGTAAAAGAAAATCCATATAGTTTACTTGATTTTGTAAAATCGCTTGATTTTAAATCTGTTGATGAAATTGGACTTAAAGTAGGTATTTCAGAAGATAATAGTAAAAGAATATCCTATGGAATTCTTTTTGCTTTATCGCAAACAACAGAATTTGGTCATACTTGTATTGATTTGGATTCTTTGGTATCATATGCATCTAAAATGCTTTGTGTATCAGATGAAAAAATAAAAGACAATATAATAAATTTAAAAATGGAAGAAAAAGTATATTTACAAAATATAGATAATATTGACTATATTTTTAGAAAAAGCTTTTATTTAGCAGAAAAAAATATAGCTCAAAATATAATTTTGCATACTATTGCAAAACAGGGTAAAAAATCATACAATGATGAAATAGAAAGATCGAGCCAAAAAGAAAATTTAGTTTTATCAGATGAGCAAAAAGAAGCAATAAAAAAGTGCTTGAATAGTAATATATCTATAGTAACAGGAGGACCTGGAACTGGCAAAACAACAATTATTCGTTGCCTTATAGATATACTAGAGATGGCTAATAAATCATATGTGTTATGTGCCCCAACTGGTCGTGCTGCTAAAAGAATTACAGAGACAACTGGTAAAGAGGCAAAGACATTACATAGACTACTCGAAATCACTAAATTAGATGATAAAGATTTAGATATGTTTTTAGACTACAATGTTAAAAATATTGAAACAGATGTAGTAATAGTAGATGAAGCTTCAATGATTGATACGCTTATGATGAATAATTTATTAAAAGCAATAAAACCAGATACAAAATTAATATTGGTAGGTGATGTAGATCAGCTTCCTTCTGTAGGACCTGGAAGCGTGCTAAAAGATATAATTGAATCTAATGTAGTTAATACAGTATATTTAAAACAAATATATAGGCAAAGTAGTATAAGTGATATTATACTAAATGCTCATAGAGTAAATAAAGGGGAGTATCCTGAATTTAAAAAAGATGATACTGATTTGTTTTTTTCTTCATCAAATAGTATTGAAGATGTATTATCTGAAATTTCATCTCTTTTATCATACAGATTAGAAAGTTATGCAAAATTAGATATTTTAAAAGATGTTCAAATCCTTACTCCTATGAAGAAAAATGAATTAGGCACTTTTTATTTAAATCGACATATACAAGATATATTAAATAGAAAATCAAGCAGTAAAAATCAAAAAGAATTTAATGGAAAAATTTTTCGTGAGGGCGATAAAGTAATGCAGATAGTAAATAATTATGATAGAAAATTTTCTCAAAATGGGCATACTTTTGAAGGAGTATATAATGGAGATATAGGATATGTAAAAGAAGTAAATTTTGAGTTTGAATATCTTACTGTGGTTTTTGATGATAATAAAGAAGTAGAATATTCTTTTGATGAATTAGAAGAATTAGAACTTGCGTATGCAGTAACTATTCATAAAAGTCAAGGTAGTGAGTTTGATTATGTTATACTTCCTTTATTTACTGGTTATCCAAAGTTATTTACTAGAAATTTGTTATATACAGCAATGACACGAGCTAAGAAGATGTTAATTATTATAGGAAGTAGAAGAATTGTAAATTTTATGGTTGATAACATAGATGAAAAAAACAGAAAAACTGGCTTAAAAAATCAAATACTATCTTTATTATAAAAATGTGTAAAAATATTGAATATTTACAGATTATATGATAAAATTTTGATATGTTAAGAGGGTGTTAGTATGGAAGAATTAATTGAATCTATTAATAAACCATATACAGATTATGCAATTATGTTAAATGGTGAATGGGGTAGTGGTAAAACATATTTTTGGAATAATAAATTAAGAAGTAGGCTTGAAGCAATACCAACAAAAGAGGGTAAAAGATACAAAACCATATATATGTCATTATATGGTATTAATAGCTTAGAAGAAATAAGTAAAAAAATATTTATAGAGACAAATCCTATGATAAGTAAAACACTTAAAAAATTTGTTGATACAAGAGAGGGAAATTTAATACCAGAGTATGTAAAAACAGGACTAGATATGGCTAATTTATTTGGAAGTATGCAATTTAGTTCAGATAAAGTTGACTTTTCTAAATTGTTTGCAATAGATGATAAAATATTGTGTTTCGATGATTTAGAAAGAGCAAATGTAGATGTAATTGATATACTTGGATATATAAATAACTTTGTTGAACACGATGGAATAAAAACAATAGTAATATGTAATGAAAGTGAGCTCGCAACTAAATTTAAAAATAATAATATGGAATTAAAAACACTTATTGCAACAATAATGTTAGATAGAGAAGGTAAACTTGCAAAACAAAATTCACCTGTAATAAAAGATGAAGAAACTGATATGCCAATAGTTAATTTACTGGAAGATAAAATTTCAGATGTATTTGATAAAGCGAATGCATACGAAAGAATAAAAGAAAAGTTAATTGGTGAAACATTCGAATATATTCCAGAATATTCATATATTTTAAGTGGTATGATAATGAAATATTCATATAATGAACCACTTCACGAATTCTATAAACGAAATACCTCTACAATAATAGCAGCATTTAATAAATCAAACACAAGAAATTTAAGAATACTTAAGCATTCATTAAATGATTTTGAAAAAATCTATAATAATGTTATAAAAGACTATCCAAATATAGATTACCAAATATTAAAAAACATTTTAACTTTTACAATTGCTGTTTCATTTGAAATAAAAGCAGGGAATATAAGTAAAGAAAGACTTAAATCTGTAAAAGATAATGATGACTATATTTCAATAATATATACCTCTAAGATATTAAATGATAATAACAAATTCTATTTAAGAGAGTTTGATAACAAGTATTTCATAAATAATAATTCAAATTATAGATTTTTTAAGTTTGTAGAAGTATATATTAGAACAAGATACTTTGATGAAAAAATATATAAAGATAATATGAAAGACATAATGGAAGTATCGGATAACAAAAAAACAATAAAAGATAATTTGAAATATACTCAAATATTAAATGGAGAGTATTGGAAATTATCAGATACAGATTTTCAAATATTAGTAGGAGAGGTATTAGAAGAAGTAAAAGTTGGTAAAGTTAAATTTGATGAATATATTAAATTATTCTTTTCATATAAATATTTGATAGATAGCGGACTTTTAGATATGACATTACCTGAATTAAAACAAATATTTAAACTTGGTATGCATTTATCTGCAAGTAAGTTTTCAAATTTATCTGCACTTACTGATGAAATTAATGATGAATATACAGCAAGCTCGGATGCTAGTGTTAAATGGATAATAAAAGAATATACAAAAATAAAAGAAAAAGTATTACAAGAAAAAACAATTGAAAAAGCAGGACAGTTATTTAAAAATATTCCTAATAATATTTCTGAATTTTACAAAAACATAATGACAGAGTATCAAAATATACCTGTATTTGCAAAATATGATATGGAAGAACTAATTGATAGATTAGAAATGACACAAAACTATGACTTATATAATATTGTAACTATATTACAAGACAGATATATTGATAAAGAAGATCTGTATAGGCAAGAAGAAAAAAATTTAAAAAAATTAGCTTTTGCAATAAAACAAAAAACAAATACAAAAGAAAAAACAATAAAACAAGTATTACTACAAAATATAGCAAAGTCTATTGAAACAACAACAGCAAGATATGATATTAAAGAATAACATTAAAAACAACCGAAAGGTTGTTTTTTCTTTAAATATTATATATTTTGAATAAAAAACTACTAAAATCAAATAATAATATTAAAATAGAGGAGGAAAAAAATGAAAGCAACGGGAATTATTAGAAAAATCGATGATTTAGGTAGAATTGTTGTACCAAGAGAAATAAGAAAAGGTCTGAAAATAAGGGAAGGAACACCACTTGAAATTTATGTTGATAAGGATGGTGAAATTATATTAAAAAAGTATGCACCTATGGGAAATATAATTGACATTGCCACAAACTACGCTGAAACTATTGCTATTACAACAGGATATGCGGTATGTATTACTGATAATGAAACAATAATTGCTGTGTCTGGTACATCAAAAAAAGAATATTTAGATAAAGAAATTAATGAAAATATAATAAATATAATGGAAGAAAGAAGTATGTGGTCAACAAAAAATAATAAACCTCTTTCGATTACAAAAGCAAATGATAATTCAGATAAATATATTTTACAAATAATTTGTCCTATTATTTCAGATGCTGATGCAATTGGTAGTGTTATATTATTTAGTACAGATTTTAAGAAAACCTTATCTGAAGTTGGATATAAAATAGTGCAGTCGGCAGCAACTTTTCTTGGCAAACAAATGGAAGGTTAATCGACAAAATATAACATTTATTTATCTTATTTGACTTTTTTAAAAAAAGTGGTATAATTATGTCACTGTAAATTTCATATATTATATATAATTATATTGTGAAGGGAGTGTAATTACACGTGTTTAAGTTAACTAAAAAGTTTTTATCTGTGCTTCAATTCTACAAGTCAGGTAAGTCACCTGAAATCTACAGTTATATCTTTGCACATAGAGGCTTTCACTTTGGTTATGGAGAAAATACTCTGTCAGCTTTTAACGCCGCAATTAACAAGTTAAAGCAGGGAATTTCAAACATTGCTATTGAGACAGATCTTCGGATGTTAAGAGATGGAACAATTATTTGTTTCCATGACAGATATGGTATGAGACTACTCGGTGAACCTGGTAAAATTGCCAATATGACATATGCTCACATCTGTTCTTGCAAGATTCATGGCAAAGAAAAAATTCCAACTTTAAGGGAACTTTTATCACTTGTTGATTCTAAAATTCCTTTACTTTTGGAAATCAAGGGAAGCTTTAATAAAAAGTTTGAAGAGCAACTTTTAAAAGCATTAAAAACATATAGAGGACAAGTATATTTTCATACAAAAAATTTAATTGCATATAAACGTGCAAGAAAAATATGGCATGAAAAAGTGTTCTTTATACTAAATCCCATCCGTAAACGTTTTAATTTTATAAAGGGTTCAGATTATGCAGAGCTCGAATCACTTTGTGTTCTTAACGATTCTTTTTATAAAATCAAAAACGAAAGAAAAGTAGTTGGAAATATTCCCGATTTTGAGGATGTTTTTGCAGAAATTGAAGGTATTCCAACAGTGCAAAAGATGATGTCTTGTTGCTATAGAGTTTTTAACAAGAGAGAATCTAGAGTAAATGAGAATCATTGGCTCTCTAAATACTTAATTGCACATAGGATGTTACCGTGTACAGACTGTAAAGAACATTCCATTTACGGTATTGAATACTGTAAAACACACAATATTGCTATGGAGTTTGACATCGTAATGTACAAAGATGAATTATTACTTTATCACAGTGACAAAATAAGTGACAAACTTGGTCAACCTAAAAGCTGTGGAATTAAAAACAGTCTTGATGAAGCAATGACATTTGAACAGGTTTTAAAACTTGTAGGTGGTAAGGTTCCACTTATTATTGACATTAAGGATGCAAGATTTTGGCATCGTAAAATGCAAAGAAAAATGATGACATATCTTCAAAATTACAAAGGAATATATGTTGTGCAGTCTTTTAATCCTCGGGTTGTTATGTGGTTTGAAAAACATTATCCTGAGATAATTAGGGGACAGGTTGGACATACTGCTAATGGACTTTTTAGAATAAATCAAGCCAACCGCGTAATTCTTCCAATTATTAATTTTGCATTATTTTATTATGGTCATCCTGATTTTATAACATACAACATGGATACAAGGGTGAAAAACTTATCAAAGTTTAATAACATAATTGGAAGGCCTGTTATACTGTATGCTCCCAAAACTATTCAAGAGGCAGAACCATTTAATGGTTACTGTATAAACTTTATTGGAGAAGGAGAGTATATACAAAGCAAGCTAAAAAAATATAACATTTTTGAAACTTGATTTTGACCTATACATTAATTTGTGTAGGTCTTTTTCTTTTTATTTTAAAAAACGCTTGATAAATAAAAAAATATATAGTATAATTTAATTGATATATTAGATCTCAAGTTTAATATATTTTAGATAGATCTAACATGAAAATATTAGTAGTATATATTGTATATATGGTTAATTTTTAGATATATGATGTTGGAACATTGAAAATTTAACAAGGAGGAAAAAAGATGATATACACGGTTATATCTGCTGTTGTTTCCTTTGTAGTTGCAGCAATTATCTTTTTCTATTTTGGAATAGAATATAGAAAAAAAATAGCTGAAGCAAAGACACAACTTGCAGAAGAAAAAGCAAAACAAATATTAGATGATGCTTCTAAAGATGCGGATAGAATAAAAAAAGAAGCACAAATACAAGCTAAAGATGAAATGATTAAAAAAAGAGATTTAATCGAAGAAGAATCAAAACTAAGAAAAAAAGAATTACAAGAAGTAGAAAACAGAATAAATCAAAGACAAGATTTAGTTGATAAAAGAGCAGCTTTTATTGAGGAAAAAGAAAACAATATTGTTAAAAAGCAACAGGAATTACAAAAAAAAGAAGATGTGTTAAAAAATGCAGAACAAAGAGAAATTGCTGAATTAAGTAAAATTTCTAAAATGTCAGTTAATGATGCCAAAAATGCATTAATGGATAAATTATCATATGAAATGCAACCAGAAATGGCAGAATATATAAGGACAGAACAAGAAAAAGCAAAATACGAGGCTGATAAAAAAGCTAAAGAAATAATTGTACAATCTATACAAAGATGTGCAGCTGATCATACTTCTGAAGCTACTGTTTCTGTAGTAACATTACCAAATGATGATATGAAAGGTAGAATAATTGGTAGAGAGGGAAGAAATATAAAAACTATTGAGACATTGACAGGTATTGATATTATAATAGATGATACGCCTGATGTTATTGTACTTTCAAGCTTTGACCCTATAAGACGTGAAGTAGCAAGAATTGCAATTGAAAGATTAATTGCAGATGGAAGAATACATCCTGGTAAAATTGAAGAAATGATTGAAAAAGCTAAGTTGGAAGTAGAAAATACAATTAAAGAAGAAGGAGAAAGAGCATTATATGAAACAGGAATTGTTAATGTTCACCCTGACCTTATAAAACTACTAGGTAAACTTAGATATAGAACAAGTTATGGTCAAAATGTACTTAACCATTCTATTGAGGTTTCTCATATTGCAGGGCTACTTGCAGTAGAACTTGGACTTGATCCAACTATTGCAAAAAGAGCAGGACTATTCCATGATATAGGAAAATCATTTGATCATGATGTTGAAGGTACACACGTAAGTCTTGGAATAGATCTTTTAAGAAAATATAAAGAATCAGATGAAGTTATTTATGGTATGGAAGCTCATCATGGAGATACAGAACCTAAGACAATCGAAGCAATATTAGTTCAAGCTGCAGATGCTGTTTCTGCATCAAGACCTGGTGCTAGAAAAGAAACAGTTGATGCATATATTAAAAGACTAAGAAAATTAGAAGAAATATGTGATTCGTACAAAGGTGTAGATAAGTCATATGCAATACAAGCAGGTAGAGAAATTCGTATAATTGTAAAACCTGAAGTTGTAAATGATGACAATATGGTAATAATGGCAAGAAACATTGCAAAACAAATAGAAAATGAAATGACTTATCCGGGTCAAATCAAAGTAAATGTAATACGTGAAATGAGAGCTGTAGAGCTAGCAAAATAGCATTAAGTAGAATTGGCAACTATTGTTTATGTCAATTCTACTTTTTTATACAAGGGGGCGCAATAAATTTGAGAGTATTAGTTATTGGAGATGTAGTAGGAGCAAGTGGTATTAATATATTAAAGCGTGATATGTTAGATATAATAGAAAATAAAAAGATAGATTTTGTAATTGTAAATGGTGAAAACTCTGCAAATGGAAAAGGACTAAGAATAAAAGAATATGAAGAATTAATTAAACTTAAAACAGATGTAATAACTATGGGAAATCATATATATTATAGAAAAGAAATGGCTACGGAATATTCCAAAATATCAAATTTATTAATTCCTGCAAATATAACAAATATGGTTGGCAATGGTAATGTAGTACTTGAAAAAAATGGATTTAAAATAGCTGTAATAAATATAATTGGAAAAGTTTCTATGGGAGAAGTAAATAAAGATAATATATCTGATCCTTTCAAAGAAATACTAAATCAAATAGATATAGTAGAAAAAAAGGGAGCAGATTATATATTTGTTGATTTTCACGCAGAAGCTACAGCAGAAAAAATAGCAATGGGATATTTTTTAAAAGATAAGATAACATGTATGTTTGGAACACATACACATGTACAAACTGCTGATGAAGAAATAATTGATGGTAAAATGGCATATATTACTGATGTTGGAATGACAGGTCCAAAAGATAGTGTAATAGGACTAAAAAAAGAAGTTGCTTTAAAAAGATTTGTACAAGGTGCATATGCAAAATATGAATGCAGTACAAATGAAGCAAAACTAAATGGAATTGTAGTAGAAATTGATGATGATTCTAAAAAGCCAATATCAATTACAAGAATTAACTATTAATTTTAAGATAATTGTTGACATAATATGCAAAATGATATATAATATTATCATAAAATTTGTAGGAGGGATCATTATGTATGATTTTTCATTTAGTGACCGGGAAAAAGCTATGCTGAGATGTTCGGATATAGCAAAAAGAAACCCACTAGTAGTTAAGCGGCCAACAATAGATGAATTTTTGCTTTCATTCGGTCTCGAACCATTTCTTGATGGAACAGATATGCTTTTTGAAATCATTATGTTCTTAAAAGATGAAAAAGACATTAAAAGACTCGAAAATTTGAAGATGAGCGATTTTTTGTATTTGGCGTCTAGGCAGGGATATACAAATCGTGCAGTAATCGATGAGATGATGAAGCAAGTTATGAAAATGTCATATGTTGGTTCAAACAAAACCCACTACCTAGTTTTTGTTTCTGCTATTTTAAAGTGGTGGATTATGAACAAAAACAAAGACATGTTTATTGAGGCTATTAAAGAAGAAAGTACAGAATAGATGAAACTCGGCGTTTGCCGAGTTTCATCTTGTCATAAAATATTTAATATATATTAATATATTAGTAGATCAAAAAACAATTAAATTAAAACTTGCATATCATCTGGAAGATTACATGTTACTGTAATAAATTCATTTGTAATCGGATGGTTAAACGAAATGTTATATGCATGTAGAGCTTGTCTAGATATATATTTTCGTATATTTTTTTTACTTTTATCAGTAAAATATAATTCATCACCAAGTAGTGTATGTCCAATATGTGACATATGCACCCTTATTTGATGTGTTCTACCAGTATGTAATATGACTCTTAAAACAGAATAATTTTTTTCTAAATTAGTAGATAATCTATAATATTCTGTTTTTGCAAAGTCACCGCTTTTATTTACTTCTCTTAAAATAATAGTATCTTTTTTTCTTGATATATTTTCTTCAATAAAATCATGTGCTTTTTCTACAATTCCATTTACTATAGCTATGTATTCTTTTCTAAAATTTATTACATCTTTTTTTCTAACAAACAATTCTTGTATATATTTATTTTTTGCAATTACACATATTCCAGAAGTATTCTTATCTAGCCTTGTTAAAATATGAATTCCTAGTACATTAATGTTGTTTTTAAAAAAATAATATACTAGTGCATTTGCAAGAGTATGACTCTGTTCTGTTGAACATGGATGAACCGGCATATTATTTGGTTTATTCACTATAATTAAATAATCATCTTCATATAGTATATTTAAGCTATATTCCCATATGTTAAATTTAGATAAAGGTAAATCTATTAAATTGGTTAACTTATCTAAAAGAATTGATACAACATCATTAGTATGTATAACTGTTAAAACATTTACAGGGTTATTATTCACATAGATACAATTGTTGTTTTTAAGATGTATAAGTAGTCTGGAAGATATATATAACTTGTTTTTTAGTATTGTTTTAAGCATGAGTAAGTTATCAGATTCATCTGCTATGTATGTTATATTCATAATAACTCCGATCTGTTATTTAATATATGTATGATATCCATTGGATCAGATATAACGGCATCAGCAATATTGTATAGTTCTTCTTTTTTACTTTTGTTGTAGTCTATAAGTATACTTTGAATACCAACTGCATTAGAAAGAAGATCACATTTGCTATCACCAATCATTAATGCACAAGAAGCAGGTATATTTTCCTCTTTAAGTAGCATGTTATATGAATCTTTATTAGGTTTTGGAAATCTATCTTCAATTGTATATATTTTTTTGAATTTATTTCGTATACCAGTATGAATTAATTTTGCATTTGCTTGGTCATAGAACCAATTTGTAAAGCACACTTTATTTATTTTCATATTAGCTAACTCATCTAACATATTTGCTGTATTACCATGTGTTGTAATATATTTTCTTTCATTCTCAAGAAGTTTATCAGTAAATGTCTTTACATTTATATTATATTTTTTTAAAAAATTTGCATTTTCACTTATAGCATTAAATAGCACATCATAAGTTAAATATTTTTCTTGATTAAAAAAATCATCCATTTTTTTAAATGAATTAGTTATTTCATATGCGTATTCTTCTTTTATAGGAATATTAAAAAAGTTAAGAGTATCAATGAATAACTTTTCTTGAGTATTGTACAATGTTACTGTACCATCAATATCAAATATTATTGTATTTATTTTATCAATATTTTGTATATTATTTTTATATATCATAAATCCTCCTTGTATATATGTATAACTACATGACATGATAACAAATTATATCATATATATATCTTTTTTCAAGTATTAATTATATTTATATACCTTGAAATGAAGTAAAAAACATTGAAAAACAATTATATATATTATATAATTAATTCAGGAGATTAAATATATATGAAATATGAATTAAATGAAAATGAAAGACTAGATGATTTAGGAATAAATAACCTAAAGATAATACAAAATACTAAGTATTTTTGCTTTGGGATAGATTCAGTACTTCTTGCAAACTTTGTAAAGTCAAGTAAAGAAAATGATATAATATTAGATCTTTGTAGTGGGAGTGGTGTTATCCCTATAATTACAAGTGCAAAGCTCAAAGTTAAAAATCATTTAGCAGTTGAAATTCAAAAAGAAATGTATGACTTATTAAAAAGAAATATAGAATTAAATAAACTAGAAGAAAAAATAAATATATTAAATGAGAATGTAGTGAATGTAAAAAATATAAGAAAAAAAATACTTGAGTTATATTCAAAAGACAATGTCCAAATAATTACAGTAAATCCACCATATAAAATGTGTGGGACGGGTATAAATAATGATAATTCAGTAAAACATATAGCAAGAAATGAAGTAATGTGTACTCTTGAAGATATATTTAATACATCGTCTAAATTATTAAATGATGGTGGAAAATTATATATGGTACATAAGCCAGAAAGACTTACTGACTTATTAACCTTGTCAAGAAAATATAACTTAGAAGCAAAAAAACTAAGACTAGTATATCCACGAATAAATAGTAAACCATCTATACTTCTTATTGAATATGTAAAAAATGGTGGTAACGAAATAAAAATACTAGAACCATTATACGAATATACAGAAAATGGAGATTATACAGAAGAAATATATAAAATGTACGGATGGAAAAATCTAGAAAGTAGGTAAATATGAAAGAATATAAAGGAAAACTATATATAGTAGGTACGCCAATAGGTAATTTGAAAGATATAACCTTAAGAGCAATTGAAACTTTAAACATGGTAGATGTAATTTTAGCAGAAGATACTAGACAAACTCTCAAACTATTAAACCATTTAAAAATATCTAAACACTTAATAAGTTATCATAGACATAACGAAGAATTAAAAATATCAAATGTAGTATCAATACTAGATACTGGTAAAAATGTAGCAATTGTTTCAGATGCTGGAATGCCAGTAATATCAGACCCAGGAGAAAAATTAGTAAAATATTTAATAGATAATAATTATTCAATTGAAGTAATACCAGGAGTTACTGCTATTACAACCGCAATTGTTAAATCAAATTTAGATGCAAGTAGATTTGTATTTGAAGGATTTTTATCAGTCAATAAGAAACAAAGAAAACAAAAATTAGAAATTCTTTTAAAAGAACCAAGAACAATAATTTTCTATGAAGCACCACATAAGCTACTTAGTACATTAAAAGATCTATTATCAGTACTTGGTAATAGAAAAATATGTATAGCAAGAGAGCTTACAAAACTTCATGAAGAATATATTTATACTAATTTAGAAGAGGCAGTTAAAAAATATGAAGGACAAGTTATAAAAGGAGAAATTGTTTTAATAGTAGAAGGTAAAAATGAAGAAACTGACATACCATATGACACCAATACTATTGTTCAAGACATTAAATCTCATGTAAAAAAATATATGGAAGAAGGAGTAGAAAAAAAAGATGCTATAAAAAAAGTAGCAAAAGAAATGAAAATTGCAAAAAGTGAAGTATATAAAGAATGTATTGAAATAAAGGAGAATAAATAAATTGGATAATAATGAACTAAATAGATTAAAAGAAATGACAAAATATGAAGAAGAAAAATATAATGAAGGATATAATTTAATATGTGGAATAGATGAAGCAGGAAGAGGGCCACTTTGTGGACCTGTTGTTGCTGCAGCTGTTATTTTACCTAAAGGCGCATACATAGAAGGAGTAAATGATTCCAAAAAATTAACTGAGAAAAAAAGAGAAAGACTTTATGAAAAAATTACTAAAGAGGCAATTGCATATGGAGTTGGAATTAGTGATGTAGATGTAATCGAAGAAGTAAATATATTAAATGCAACAAGACTTGCAATGAAACAAGCAGTAGAAAATCTAAAAATAAAAGCAGAATATGCATTAGTAGATGCTGAAAAAAAGGTACCAATTAACATACCATATTTACCTATTATAAAAGGAGATGCACTAAGTCAATCAATTGCTGCAGCCTCTATAATAGCAAAAGTAACAAGAGATAGAATGCTCATACAATATGATAAAATGTATCCAGAATATGGTTTTTTAAAAAATAAAGGGTATGGTACAAAAACTCATATTGAAGCAATAAAAAAATATGGGCTTTGTGATATACATAGACCTAGCTTTTGTAAAAAATTTATATAAAAACACAAAAAACTATTGAAAAAAGATTTAGTATATGATAATATTTTGATAT